>CAZWHR010000102.1:0-4271 GCA_964633675.1 uncultured archaeon
GAGGGTGTATCTATCACCTCGATCCTCGTCTGGTCGGGACCTACAACAGAAGAAAATTCATCGTGCTGGCGAGTGGAGATCCACAATCGCAGGCATCCCCCGACACCTGTCACCAGTGGACAGTATACGTACACATCTGTCCGCCGTCTCGTCGGCACTCGTCGCCGGTCTCTTCAACGAACACGAAGCTTTCAACCGAGGAGTGTTCTCGCGCCACGGAACGAATGATGCCACGATCGAAGGGGCAGGGATAGGGGTTCTTACAGGTTACCTCACCGGTCCGGTCATCGGTTTTCTTGAACCGATAGTATCCGATATCGCCACCGCGATGGTTTTGGTGGTATGCCTCGTTGATTGAGCGGAGCCCCTCTTCGACGCTGGAGATGCCCCTGGGCCAGTCAGCGGTATCGGGAATCTGTTCGCCGATACGATCGAGGAGATGCGGTTCAAGGTTCTCTGCGAGGACGCCGAACGCATTCAACCACGCTTGCTGGGGATACCACTCATCGGGAACGGGGTCGACGACGCCGTTTTCCGCGAGGGCGTCACGAACCGCGTCGCGGTACTCGTCCGAGAACCTAGAAACGCCGTCGATCATCGCAAGGATGGTCTGCCCGTTGATATCCACTCCCTCGTCCAGCGCCTCATATCGGGGCATACCTCAGCACATATCGTGGTAGAACACATCAATGTATTGAATGGACCAGTGGCCATAGCTGGGGTAGTGATGCTTCAAGCTTCGACTTGCGAATTCGTCCCTTCACCACGGGCAGATAGCATCAGCTCCTGCAGAAACAGCGTGCAAGATAGAGCCTCTATTCAGCAGTGAACTTGACGCCGGTGATCTCGAACCGTACACCGCCATCTTCGCTTTCGGTTACGCGGATGTCCCAGCCGTGTGCGCCGGCGATCCGTTCGACGATGCTCAATCCGAACCCGGTGCCATCTGTAGTCGTCGAGTAGCCAGCATCGAACACATTGTCGCGTTCGTCTTCCGGGATCCCAGGTCCGTCGTCCTCGACGTAGAACCCATCGTCCAGTTCACCGAGCGTGACGGTCACGTCGTCGCCCCCATGTTTGACTGCGTTCCGGATCAGGTTCTCCAGCAATTGTGTAAGCCGGCTTCGGTCAGCCCGGATCATCCGGTTCATGGGCGTTCGGAGTGTCGCGTTGGCTGTCTCGACGTTCCGCCAGCAGTCCTCGGATAGCTCCGCGAGATCGACAGCCTCTGTGTCGCCCACGCGGTCGCCCTCACGGGCCAACGTCAGGAGATCCTCGATGAGGGCCTTCATCCGGTCGTGGGCGTCGGCTATCGCATCAAGATGGTCGCTATCACACTCTTCGTAGGCCAGTTCGAGATGCCCTTCTGCCACGTTCAACGGATTCCGAAGGTCGTGAGACACGATGCCGGTGAATTCCTTCAGCCGTTCAGTTTTGCGTTCCAGTTGCTTTCGCTCGGTGATATCGATGTACATCGCAAGAGTTCCAGAGGTAGTGTCGTCCGCCTCGTGGCGCGGCACGGCCCGCAACAACGTCTCGACTGTCTCGCCCTCAGCCGTCACCAAGTCTCGATCCTCGCGGACGAATTCACCGGAGAGCGCGCGCTGGTAGCCACCCTGCTCCAGTAGTGCTTCCGTTGACTCTGGAGTGTAAAACTCCGCCAGGTCATGGCCGATGACTTCTGAGCGATCGTAGCCCAGCGTGTCGAGGAACAACTGGTTGCACTCCTCGACGATCGGCTCGTCGTCCTCGTTCCGTGTCACGACCGCCATGACTGGCGCTTCTTCGAACAGATGCCGATACTGCTCTTCGAGTTGGGCTGTCAACTCCGCTAATCGCTCTGTTTGCGCTTCCAGCTCCCGTTCCCGTTCTTTCCGCTCGGTAATATCTCGACTGATAACTATGAATCGAGCGTTTCCGTCGAGGTTGATGCGTTGGATGTGTACTTCGACCGGAAACGACGACCCATCTTTGTGCTGAAAGACGCCCTCCAGACGGTGTCTGGTCCCGACCTCCATCCGCTCCCAGACGTTGTAAGCTTCCTCGGGCTCGATCGTCTGATCGATGTCCCAGACTTTCATCCCAGCAAGTTCTGCGGCGTCATAGCCGGTTGCCTCGCACAGGCGCGGGTTCGGATCAACAATAGTGCCGTCCATATCGTGAACGTTGATCATATCCGGCGAGTTTTTGAACAAGGCCTTTAACCGCGCCGCCGTCCGGTGGAGTTCCTGTTCGCGTTCTTTGCGCTCGGTCACGTCAGTGATAAACCCCTCCAGCGCTTCTAAGTCGCCCTCATCGTCGTAGACGCCGCCTCCTCGCTCCCACATCCACCTCGTCGTGCCTTCGTTGGTGACGATCCGATAGGTAACCTCGAAGGTGCCGTCCTCGGAAAGTCCCTCCTGGACAGCCTCCCATACCTCCTCTCTGTCGTCCGGATGGATGATCTCCTCGCCCCACAACACGTCGTCATTTTCGAGTACGTCGGGACTATAGCCAGTGAGTTCCTTGACTTCCCCTTCGACGGTTTCCATCGGCCATTTTGGGTCGTTTCGGCATCGGTACACGATGCCCGGAAGATTGCTGATGAGCGTCTCTAACCGTCGTGTTCGCTCCTGTGCCAGTTGCTGTGATCGATACGCACCGACGGCGTTCAGAACCCGGTTGGCGAGCAACTCGTACTGTTCGGTCCCCGACCCTTTCTGGAGATAGTCGGTGACTCCCGCGGAGATGGCCTCGCTCGCGATTTCCTCGGAGCCCTTCCCCGTAAAGAGAATAAACGGGAGATCGGGATGTGCTTCGCGGACGGTATTGAGGAACTCAATCCCGTTCTGGCCGGGCATGTCGTGGTCCGAGACGATACACTCAAACCCGTTGTCAGCGAGGCGAGCGAGCGCGTCGCTGGCGTTGGTCGCGGTGTCGATGCTGAACCGGTTGTCCTCGCGTTCGAGGAACGTCGCAGCCATGTCGGCAAAGTCGGGTTCATCATCAACGTACAGGACGTGGATTGTCGCAGGGTCGGGGTTGAGTGCCGGTGTGGAACTCATTCCGGTTTGGTCTCCGTGTCGGGGGTAATCACGAGGCTCTCGTCCTTGACTGTCACAGTCACGGGATCGTCGGCCTCGAAGGGGAACCGCGAGTCGGTCACGATCTGTGCGGGAATCGTGACGTACAGCGTGGTCGCGGTACCGTTGGGGAAAATGCGACTCGGATGGGTGGTTGTCATGATGAAGCAGTCTCTGGCCGGGATGCGGACGCGCTAACCTTTCCCCGGCCGCCAGAACCGCTTCCGGTTCAGTTGAGGTTCCACGGACTCTGGCAGGTCGGACGAACTGCGTTGGGTTGCCTACCGTTACAGAGTAGTTCACACATCAAATAGATACTGAGAGAGCGGATAGCGTAGCGCACGGACGAGACTGATAGATTCGCGCCCTGTATTTAGCACAGCTCTTGAATACCTATCACTGATCAAAGGTTTCAACAAGACCAGCTGAACGACTTATTCAATAACCTGTCATTCCTCACCCCGCCATTGTCCGGCGATTGCTGGACTGAGCCCGGGAGGGCCATAGGCACACGATTATCCGAGACGCGACCGAACATGGGCCTATGCCGTTCAGCGTCACTTGGCACCGGCTGCTGGACGAACTCGATGACCTCCCGACGGCACCGACCTTCGTCACCCCCCTCTCCCAGTCCCGCTTTACCGTCACGGACACCCAGGAGCACCGACTCATCATCGAGTTCCTGGACCGGGATGAGACTCGCCCCCTCCAGCGCGAGCAGTTCGAAACGCTCTACGAGCGGATCACAGAGACCCAGGACGGATTCGCCCTCGACCGCTTACCCCCCGACGCCGAGCCGTACCCGACCGTCCTCTCGTTGCACCCCCGCTTCGACCTCGACGAAACCGAGGGCGTGATTCGGCTCACCGACACCCCGACGACCAGCGCTCTCGTCGACGAGGATGCGACTGAGACGGACGGAGCCGAGCGGACCGAGCCCGATATCCCCGTCTATGCCGACGCGCTCCTCCTGATCGACGCGCTCGAACGCGCCCCCGTCGAAGACCTCGACAGCGCGGAAACGGAGACGCTCATCGACCTGTATACCCTGTTGTCCGACGTCCAGCGCAACGCCAACGATTTGCGCCAGGCCATCGCTGATACCCTCCTGCCGCGGCTCCACCACGATCGGCCCGTCACAGCCTCGTTCGGCTCGGTCCAGCGCACGACCCGCCGCCGTCGGGAACTCAAAGACGATGAAGAGGTCCT
>CAZWHR010000103.1:0-2446 GCA_964633675.1 uncultured archaeon
GAACCGGATCTGGACGACAATCTCGGGTGGGGCATCAACTGGCCGAAACCCGAAGACAAAACGTGGCGAGAAAAACGGGATCGATTGCTCAAAAGAAATCTGACCGAGCCCATCAGTGAGCAAACCGGGCTCGACCCGGACGACGGCCTCTGGCCACTCGCCAGAACGATTGGCGACTTAGAACCCAGAAAGTATCTACGGGTCATCCCAGTTCGGGAGGAAGTCTCGCCGAACGCAATTATCAACGAGTTGAGCGAGTTGTACACTCCTGGGGAGACGGCCGCTGCGTTGGAAACACTCCTCGGAGAGTTCAGCCCGAGTGAATCCTTGGTTTACGAGTTTCTGATCGTCAAGGATCGAGATTCCAAACGATTCAACTTCTACATCGGCGCCTCAAAGGAAGAAAAGCTCAAAACGATTCAGGCGACGGCTGCCTCGGCGTATCCCTCAGAGTATAACCAGGAGTATGAGGCAGTGAAGCTACACGAGGTCTTTGACGGAGAGATGCCTCATCTCGCCCGGTGGAACGGTAAAGGGACAACTCGCAAAGACTGGATGGCCCGGATTGATCCCTTCGAAGACGATGACGCCGCCCGGTCACCGATGTCCAACATGTTCGAGAAGGCTGTCCGAACGGATGATCCCTGGGTCTTTCAGGTCGTTTTCAAACCGAGAGCAGACTTTACAAAGAAGATTGAACGCTACAAACTCCTCCTACAGAACAACGTCAAAACCTGGGCCGGACTGTTCTGGCAGCAGTTCGTTGACCGACTCTTCGGCGTGTCCGAACACGAGAAACGCCAGCGATTCAAGCCCAACTCGGGGAATGAAATCGGAGGATCGGTCACGCGAGACGACGGACCGAGAGAGAAGGGCGGGCGAACCGGCCAGTTAGATGAAAAGCAGGCTGAAAGTTGCTTCGACGTGACAATCCGCTCGGCCTCGCCAGACGGTGAACTCATGAAGGAACTCGCAGATTCACTCGAGCGTATCTCTGGGCGCTTCTACAACGTGAAGGGCAGGTACCTCGGCGAGGACTATCACGAACTCCGGCGGTTGTTGAATCGGGAGATCACTCGGCCGGGAAAGATCAAACCGGCTTGGCGTCTCTACCGGGAAAAGCCGACGATGGTTCTTTCGCCGGAAGAGATTGCAAACTTCACAACGGTCCCCTCAATCGATAGCGTTCCAAAAGCCTCTCGGAGCGCGACCGGTGGCGGGCCGAGGGCACAATCGCCACTCACAAGCCCTGACGAAGAAGTTTTTAAGAAATTCAAAGGAGGGATGTGTGTCGGAGAGGCCGCAACCGTCGCCGATGAAGGGCTCAGAGAAGACATTCCCGACTCGTACAACGAGGCCGAAGAGTGGGTCGAGACGCTCCAGAACGACGATGCCCTCCACCTCAAAAGCGATCACCTCACTCAACACTACATCCGCGTTGGTCGGACTGGAACGGGGAAAACCGTCGCGACGATCAACGATATGCTTTCAGCCTACAAGAATCTCACCGGCCCGACCATCCTTCTGGACCGGAAAGGTGGGGGCATGGTGCGGAACTACGCCCGCTGTCACCGCCGATTGTTTGGCGATGAGTACATGGACGATGTCCATGTGATGGAAATCCCGGAGGAAGACGGGCAGGTTCCGGGGATGCCGTTCTTCGATCTGCGGCCGTTGCTCACGGCTGGGGACATGGAGCGCGAAGAAGCGATCCAGAACGTAACGGACCACTACCGCGAGTTGATGAAGGCTGTCCTCGGTGATGATACATTCGAGCGAGCGTTTGTAGCAAACGAGATCTTGGGGAACATCGCAGAAGCCCTCTTCGACGAAGACCGAGAGTACGTCACCAAGGAGTTTTTCAAGTGGGTTGCTCAACATGGACGCGAGGTCGTCGCCTACGAAGCCAATCCCGATCTGTTCGGAGATCACACGCCAGACGAGCGCCGATGGCTCTTGGATCGAGCCGAACTCAACCGGCGGTACGACGCAGATGAGTATACTGCTCGCCGATCTATTGGCGACGACACAGAGGACAAAGACGGGGGAGAAGAAGGAGAAGGAGCAGAAGCAGAGGATACCGAGGACAGTAGCGAAGAATCCGACGAAGCAGGCAGAGAGGACGGAGAAGAAGAGATAGAGGAAGAAGACGCAGAAGAAGCAGAGGATGCGGTTTCGTTCGGAGACGACGATCCGATATTCGGAGACTCAGCAGCCTCGAGTGATGTATCGGATAGTCACACGGCGGAGGGGGGAGAGAGGGTAGAAGACGACACAGACCCAGCGGAGAAGGCCGTCCTCGCCGGACTCGGTGACTACATCTGCGGGCCGCCGGGGATCGACTGGAAAGCGATCGTCACCGGAGAGCGCACGTTCGAGCAGGAGTGTCGGATTCTCGCAGAGCTTCGCGAGACCAACGACGACGACGGGACGCCCGCCGCTGGCG
>CAZWHR010000103.1:2456-4230 GCA_964633675.1 uncultured archaeon
AGATGGGCGACATCGAGCGGGAAGCCCTGGCGAAGAACTACACGCCGGAGGAACTCGAGGCATTCGAACGAAGCGACCTCTTGTCGCCGTCGGCCGTCTTGCTCGAGGACCTCGACATGGTGGAGTTCGACCACGTGCTCGATGAAGACGCGGTCGCAGAGTGGGCGAATCACCACCTCCCCGACGAGGTGACGGATCACGAAGCGACGAATCAGATGCCAGAGCGGATCCCACTCGGCATGATCGAGCAGGTCGTACCGGACCGAACGGTCAAGAAACTCGGGTTGGATCTTGAAGAGGCTATCCAGCGCCAGCGGGTGTTGAACAACACTATCGAATGGCACTGGAAGCAGAGTCACAATCCCGACGAGGAAGACAGTCTGACGACAGACGACGGACCAACGCCTGGAGGAAATGCATCGTTCGGAGACGAGTCGCCGGACGCCAACGAGTGGATGGACGGAGCATCGGCAGACCCACGCGAGACCAGCCGGGAAGAGATTCTGAACGAACTCGTTCACCTGATCCGTGGGGGCGATGCTTACGGGATTACGGAGATCTTCACGGAGGCGATGATCTACAAGCGGGAGAACACGGACGTTTCAGCGGGGCAGGCGTACGCGCCGTACACGACAGACGAAGGAGTTGAACTAGTGTTGAGAACGCATTCGATCAAGGACGATATGCAGTTAGCGAACACGAACGACGCTGTGACCAACCGGATCACGAAGCTCCAGGATCGGGACTTCGTGTGGAATACGATGGACTATGTGCCCGAATGGGACGATGAGACGAACTGGTACGCCGAGGACGAACTGGTGATGGACTTCTACGAGTTACTCAGGAGCGACAGTGTTCTGATGGTCGACATGGGGGATCTGCGGAAGGAATCGACGCAGATTTTCTCCGTACTCTTCTTGTCTCATCTGTACCGAGCGGCCCAGAGCGAAGCGAATATCGACCGTCGGGATCGGGAGAACTACGTGGCGAACGTGATCGTCGAGGAGGCCGCACCCATCGCAGCGAGTACGATCATGTACGAGGAACTCTTGCCACAGGGGCGAGAGTTCGGGCTGTCGATGGGACTGATCATGCAGTATCCCGAGCAGATCAAACAGGTCGATCGGATCGATACGGACATCCCGTACCGAGAGATCATCAACAACATCGAGACGAAGATCATCGGGTCGATCTCATCGGACGACGACATGGTGGACATGTTGTTCCACGAAAGCCTTGAGGAAAAGGAGATGAGAGATCACATCGCAGGTCTCGCACGTGGAGAGTTCATCGTGCAGCTCCCGGCAGCAGAGTTCCGAGAGCAACGACCCGAAGCATTGACGTTGAAACCGTTGCCGATTCCACCGGGACACGCCGAGAGCGAGAATACAGTCGCCTCCAGATTGGATGAACGCCGGGAAGTGACGCGCTCGCGGTACATGATCGACGAGAGCCAGACGCAACAGCGGTACCGGATGGAACTGGTCGGGGCGAAAGGAAAGGTTTCGAACGCGACGGAAATCCAGGAAGAAGGTCTGACAGTCGGAGGGTTGTCGGGGATGCACCGAGACGTGATCAAAGAGATTCTGAACTACTGGAACGGGGAACACGGCACCCTCGAACGGGGGGAGTCAATGGATAACTTCTCGTCCACTTCCGCCAGAGAGCAGGCGTTGAATGATCTACTTGAGGCAGGGATGGTCGAGCAACATCGGCTTGGACCGATCAAGTATTACTGGGTCGATTTCGACGTGCTCGGGAAACTCGGCGAAGG
>CAZWHR010000104.1:0-4228 GCA_964633675.1 uncultured archaeon
TGGAACGTATCGGTTACTCCGTTCGATACGTTTCCCTGGATCAGGACGAAGCGAACATCACGAAGAAGTAAGCGGGTGCGTCAGATCTTCCGCCAAGTGCCACTATCAACCCGTGTCGCCGATCAGGGTCCGGTGTGACAGGAATCGAGAATGACAATTAGCTAGCGCTGAATAGGGCATTGTCCAGATTAGCTGATTCCAAGCCCAGGCGAGCGCCCTCAGCCAATTTTCAGCCGTTTCTGGATTGGCGTGACTGAACGTATTGTAAAATTGGTTTGTTCGTCGTGTTATCTCATGAAAGATGCGTTCGTCGAGATTTCTCTCCTAGAACGTCTCGTGTCGAAAATGCATCCCGAGCGCGAACAATCCGGCCTGGAGCCATGGTGCTCCATCGACGAAGAATTCAGCGTCGTCGACCGAATGCTTCTCGCGTAACTCCCGAAGAAACAGCTTCGTCAATACGATGATTCGCGACGGATAGAGCCTCACATGGAGGATTACATTGGTTTCGGGATCAATCGCCGCGTAAAGCCAGAACCATTCGCCGTTCACGTTCACGACCGTCTCGTTGAGCGCAATCTTCCCAGGATCTCGTCCGGCCGGTGGTTCGAGATCCGCCTTCTGAATCCAGTTGTGGACGGTCGATCGAGCCCGTTCAACCCCTGAACTATCAAGAACAGAAACAGTATTCGAAAGTGATAAACCGGCGAGATGCAGCTGGATCCCGAGCTTCATCATTCGTTTCGGCGTCGCAACATGTTCCATAAAGTCTAACTCCAAGCCGATGCAAAGGCCGTCGAGGCGGGTGGTTTCTGGCATAGACACTTGGAAATCCCCGCCTCAAATTCCTAGTAAGTTCGTCAGACAAACGTATGACTAGTCTGAACAGTGCCCTGAATAGGGGGCACAAACTTATCACAGCTGATCTGATGCTAATTCGATAGATCGATTGACCGAATGAGGAACCTATGGCCTAAGTACATCAACCGAAACGTAACAGTCCGATTATATGAGTCGATGGCCATTCGAGATACAGACGATTTATCCATTACTTTTACTTTGTAAACTCGCTACCGGTGATCTCAAACCGGGCTCCACCATCCCAACTCTCTGTGACACTAATGGTCCATCCGTGTGCGTTAGCAATCTCCTGGGCGATATTCAATCCGAAACCAGCCCCTTCCGCCGCTGTGGAATATCCAGCTTCGAACACCTGGTCGCGCTCGCCGGACGGGATGCCGGGACCGTCGTCAGCGACGTAGAAGCCGTTCTCGAGATCGCCGATTTTAATCGTCACCTCGTCGCCCCCGTGTTCAACCGCATTCCGTATCAGGTTCTCCAGAAGCTGCTTGAGTCGACTCGCATCGGCGCGAATTGTGCGGTCAGTCTCAGAGACGAGCGTGGCGTCCGTCGTCTCGACATTTTGCCAGCACCCCGCAATGGTCTCGCCCAGATCAACCGCCTGGAACTCACTGACTTGATCGCCTTCTCGGGCCAGTGTGAGTAGATCGTCGATCAACGTGAGACTCCGGTCTACCGCGTTGGCTGTAGCATCGAGATTGTCGCTGTCACACTCCTCGCGGGCCAGTTCCAACCGGCCCGCAGCAACGTTCAGAGGATTTCGGAGGTCATGGCTGACGACGCTGGCGAACTTATCAAGGCGCTCATTCTGGCGTTTGATCGCCTGCTCGCGTTCCCGACGCTCGTCAATATCGATATAAATCCCGATCCCCTCGTCTGCCTCTCCGGCATCATCAAGCGTGCTTGCACGAAAGAGGAATTCCCGACGTCCATCGGCGGTAAGCCGCTCGGTTTCACGCTCAATGAACGAGCCGGTCAGTGCAGCTTGATCGATATCAGACGCCTCTTCCTGTCGATCCTCGGGAACGATCAGGTCGTTGAGCGATCGGCCTTCGATCTTCGCCTCGTCATAGCCAAAGGTTTCTTCGAACGCAGGGTTTACGGTTTCGACGATCGGCCGATTCTCGACATACCGAACGTGCACGAGGGGTTCAGGAATTGCCTCGTAAATCGCTGCCAACCGATCCCGCTCGCGTTCCAGCTCCTGCTCGCGTTCCCGACGTTCGCCGATATCGCGAATAAGCGAGAGGGTTGCAGGCTGACCTTCATAGGTGATTCGACTCACGTGAATCTCGACCAGTATCCGGGGACCATCCTTCGAAAGGAGTTCAATCTCGTACATCTCAAGTAGATCGTCGTCATCACCCGCGATTCGATCCCGATGACGTTCTTGGACTGTTTCCCGGTACTCCGGGGCGATGAACTCTCCTATTCTCCTGTCGGCGAGTTCGTCCTCTGAATACCCGACAAGTTCGGAGACAGTTGGGTTCGTGAATTGGACTGTTCCATCTTGGAAGATGACTGCCCCATCGTTCATCTCCTGGACGATCTGTTCCATCAACCGGAGCTGCTGCTCACGCTCTTTGCGTTCGGTAATTTCCGTATACCACGCATACCATCCATCCGCGCCCTTTCCTTCCATCCCATAGGGGATGATGTGGAGCAAAAACTCGCGTGGACCATCAGTCGTCAGCCGTTCGACCACCTCCGTTGTGGGCTCCCCAGCCGTCGCTCGCTCCCGGAACTCTTCGTGCCTCTCCTTGCCTTCATCGGGGACCACAACCTCGGCGACATCCATACCGATGACCTCCTCTGCATCATAGCCGAACACGTTCTCGAAGGCATGGTTCACGTCGATGATCCGGTGTTCCGCGCCTTCCTCGTGAACCTCGCCGACTATCACCGGAGTCGGGGTGTTTTTGAACAGTGCGTGGCGACGATCGCGTTCTGCGCGAAGTTGTGCTTGTACCTCCAACGAGTGGAAGGCGTGGGCGATATCCTCTCCCAACTCGGTCAGGAGTTCACGCTCCGACTCATCGAAGGTGCGTTTCTGCTGGCTGTAGAGGTTCAGTACGCCATAGCTCGTTTGTTCGTACACCAGTGGAATGGCCGCGCTTGACCGAAAGCCATACTCCAGGGCGTCGTCCCGCCAGGGCTCGTAGTCCGGGTCGTCAGGGATCGATTGGGTAGTAACGAGTTCCCGCTCTCTGACCGCCCTTCCCGTGGGGCCCTTTGCGGTGGGAGACTCGCCAATCGTGACGGTGATCTCGTCGAGGTAGTTCCCTTCGATACCGGCCGCGGCTCGAGGTTCGATCTCGTTGGTGGTCTGGTTGACCTCGCCAATCCACGCGAAGACGTAGGGATCTGCGGCAGTAAGCGTCTCACAGAGACGGGTTTCAAGTTTTTCACGCGACTCGGCATGTATGAGTTCCTGCGTGATGTTGCTGACAAGTGTACGAATTCGGTCGAGTTCGGCCGCTCGCTGGTTGGCTCGATACTGCTCGACCGCATTGATGACACGGTTTGCAAGCACCGCATACTGGCTGGTGCCGCTCTCTTTCTGGACGTAGTCCGTGACGCCGGCCGAGATAGCGTCACTGGCGACTTCCTCACTACCCTTGCCAGTATAGAGGATGAATGGTAGGTCCGGGGACTCCTCACGGATGGTTTCGAGAAACTCAACCCCGTTCTGGTCGGGCATATCGTAGTCTGAGACGACACAGTCGAAGTCGTCGGCAGCAAGTTGATCCAGTCCGGCGCTCGCGCTCATGGCGGTTTCGACTTCTAACCGGTCGAGTTCCCGTTCGAGAAATGTCGCAGCCAAGTCTCCGAAATCAGGATCGTCATCGACATGGAGAACACGAATCCGAGACCTCTGCTTGCCTCATACTCGATTACATCTTTCTTGGCCTATAAGTAGCTGAGGTAGCCTCAAACCCGTGGTTTGTCTGCAAGATTATTTTGAATGGAGTGTTCCCGACTGTCGGTTTCGATGGTGCATTTACGCTAATAGTCATGCTACTCGTCCTCTTCGCCGGCTATACCGTCTTAGCCGGTATCGATTGAGACCGATATGTCGAGAACGACTCAACTTACCAACCGCTCTGTCGTTCGGTACCGAGTCTCAAAATTAAATCCGCATGGAAGTTACCGCCGCGGTGTTATCCTTAGGGATTCAGACCATTCGTACATCAGCCATTTTCTGCCATCCTCCAATCATAGTACTTCGACTGTGATGGATTCATGGCCTATATCGGTCACTCTGTTTCTGTTAGAAAATGAATAGATTGAATCAGGCATGCAAGATAGAGGGCGCGTATTCAGCAAAACGTGATTTCGGTCTCATACTGCTTGTTCCGTCATCCAT
>CAZWHR010000105.1:0-4224 GCA_964633675.1 uncultured archaeon
CGAGCCGACTCCGGTACCGTTACATATCCTTCCCGGGAAAGAGCCTCGATCATGGTTGTCTTTCCAGAGTTAGGTCCTCCAGCCAAAACCTGTAGTTCGGTATCAGAACTCATTGTATAACACCTTGCGGATGGTTGAAATTGATCGTCCACCACCTGTATGAACATATTTGCCTGTGGACTTAAAAAGAAAGTTAGTGTACAGACCCCACCACAACATGTATTAAAGTTGGAAGTACAAACCCACTACATATGGGTGTCCATGAGAGGGGCGTTGAAAGTGTTCTGAAGCAGCTTGATCTGGCTGAATCAGAGGCAAAGCTGTACAGAACCCTTCTCCGGGAGGGGAAAGGAACGGCATCCCATATAGCCAAAAAGGCAGGGATAGGTAGGCGGCTGGCATACGATAAGTTCAGCAGGCTGGTTGACCGAGGGCTGGTCAGCTACGTTGACAGAGACAACAAAAGGATTTACAAGCCTGTGAATCCAAAGAGGCTGGAAGAGATAGTTGCGGAGAAGAGGAACGAGATAGAGAACCTGGAGAACCGAGTCCAGGATATCCTTCCCGGTCTGATGAACAGCTTCAACAGAGCCGGCAATGATCGTGAGGTCAAGATACTCGAAGGAAAGAGCGGTATAAAACAGCTTTTCGAGGACGAACTCAGGGAAGCAGAAGATCAGATAAGGATAATAGGCTCTCCCGTGGAGGCGGAGGAGATGCTCGAGCATTTCATCCCGAGCTGGACAAGGAGAAGAGCCAAAAAAGGCATAGCGATTAAAGGAGTGTTTGAACACAGCATGCGAGGGATGCTGGGAGAAAGAGAGGCAACCACAAAGGCGCGATACCTCCCGGAAGACTACAACTCCAACGTGTCCATCGCAATCTATGGGGACAAAGCAGGAATCGTATTCTGGCTCGAAAATCCTCTAGTAATAATGATAGAAGATTCCGAAGCCTCCAAAAGCTTTGAAAGCTATTTTAAACTGGTATGGGAAGCGGCAGAGGAATAAGATATCGGAGTGCCGTGTATATAAAAATTGAAAAAGTCAAAAATGGTAGCTATGGGAAAAGAGATAGAAAGAAAGTTCCTTATAGAAGAAGATGGAGAGGACTTTTCAACAGAAGCGATGAACAAACTCTATAACAAGATACAAAAAGAGGATTGGATAGAGACCCGGCAGGGATACCTCTCAGAAGAACTAGGCAAAACACTTGCAGAGGAACTAGATCTTGAATACAGCTTTGAACCTGCGGAATACAGGCTCAGAGACAGGGACGGAGAGCTTTCTTTCACTATTAAAGGAAAGGGCGGTCTTGATAGAAGTGAAAAAGAGAAGAGGATAGGTAGAGAACTGTTTCAAAATTATTGGCCTAATACAGAAGGAAGCCGTATACATAAGACCACCGTCTACATACCATACCAGGGATTCGAAGCGGAGATAGATTTCTACACAGACCGGGATCTAATAGTGGCTGAAGTAGAAACGCCAACAGAGGAAGAGGCAGAAGCTATAGAGCCTCTGGGAAAGGATATTACCCAGGAAAAAAGCTACAAGAACCGTAATATGGCAAGTTAAATCATGGATTGTACTCCAGGTTGTCTCCACCAGCCCAGAGATCCTGATTGTCTCCCCAGATCCCTGAGCGCCAGCAGTTGAACTCCACTATCTGGGAGTTGTCGATGAAGAGGTTCACGTCTCTACCGACGTTCTGCAGGTACCACTTGAAGACCTCTGGTTCTGCCGCCTCAAACATAAGCTTGTCGTGTCCGAACCGGTCAAGGAGTTTCTTGATGACGTCCTTCCTCCATTCCTCAGGAGGCAGTCCTTCCGTGAGGCCTTCGGACTCTATCATCAGCATGTAGGCGCCTGCATCCAGATGTGCCTGAGCCTCTTCCATGTACTCCTCTACAGGTTTCAGATCAATCTTGTCCTTGTAGTTAGCTGCGTGGACTCCTGCTCCTGCACCTTTCATAAGAGCTATCTCCCCCTTAGCCTTCATCCCTAGCTCCTGAACCTTCCTCACCATGTTGAGCTGGCTCTCTAGAGGTATCTGCGCGATCCCGCTGGATATCTCGACAACATCAAAGCCGAGGCGCTTGCACTCCTCGAAGTACTTTGTCACTGCTTCCTCACCCTGGCCGACAATAGCCTCTACTGCCCCTCCTGTAGAAACATAGATGTCGTTTTCATGGCATAGATCGATGATATTCTTGAGTTTTTCCTCCTCAAGAAGTCTGAAGCTTCCTCCGGAGAACTTATATCCGTCGAAAAGGTGCCCCCAGTCCTCTATTATGTGTTTTGAGTGGCCGTGAGTCAGAGTATAATAATAAGGGCCACGCATCTCAATAACATGGGTTTCTCGCGGTTTAGAAGGGAGCTCGTACATGTCCAGGAAGTCGAAGGCTTTCTTTCCCATCTTGGGTCACAGGAAAGTTTTGGCTGTGGCAGTACTTAAAGATTGGCTGGGCTTCAGGAGGGGAAAACTTTGGAGTATAACACTGTTATACTACAGATTTAAATTTTTATCTTCGAAGTCCAGATTCATGACAAGTCTATTCCCGATAGCCGAGGAATACGCAGATATGATATTGAGCGGTGAGAAGGAATTTGAATACAAGAAGCAGAATGTTGTGAGTGTTGAGAGAGGTGAGAAATGCTACATTTATGTTCCGGGACCTGTAAAGGCTGTGGAAGGTTTCTTCATAATCGGAGATAAGCTGAGAATGTCTGCGGACAAGCTATGGGAGAGGACTAGGGGCCGTGTTAATGAGACAAGAGGGGAGTTCTACAGCTACCTTGGAGACCAAGAGGAAGCCACCGCATTAGAAATAGACGATTATGGTAGGATTAAACCTCCTGTAACTCTGGAAGAGCTTCGTCAGGAGCAACAGGGATTTCATCCTCCACAGACCTATATGAAGCTCGGCCCGGACCTAAAAGAGATGCTGGAAAGTAAAGAATAGGTGTATAACACTGTTATACTATAGATGGAAAAACTTCTACTCTATCTCTAACTCCTGCTCCCGGTAACCTTCCTCTTGAAGAATTTCGGCTATTTCCTCTCTTCCCTCAATCGATGGAGAATCTAAGCTACTTTCAATTATCTTACACTCATCTTCAAAGCTATTCTTCCTGGCCGCTAATTCTCTTACCTTCTCCCATATCCCCTCATCCACCTCCAAAAAGTAGTTATGCTTAACGTAACGGTATTTATCTATATTCCTTTTTCTTGCTGATTCCTTACCGCCTCTTACATCGTCATTCACAAGTAAGGAGCCGTCAGGAAATCTAAGACCAGGACGCCCTTCAAATACTGGCCTATCTCTGTTTTTGCCGTAAGGGAAGTATATAGCAGGATTCTCGCCATCCGGTTCGGTCTTAATCTTCCCTTCCTCAATAAGTTCGTCCAGGTTGCCGATCTCATTACCGATGCGTGGAGGATTGAAGATGTCGCTAAATTTATCAGGCATTTCTTTAGGGGTGGTCAGAACCTATTTAGTCAGACCAAAAGGCTCATGACGGCCTTCCGAAAATATAGGACCTATTAAGTCACATACAAATGCAGCAGACACAAGCACAGGTAACTCGACAGTTAAAAAAAGATACAAGCCCAAAATTAAATATGGCCTCCTCTCTACTCATGTAGGCATCCTCAATATCCAGTGAGGAAGTTACATCACTATAGAGTTCTTTTGCTTCCTCTTCAACCTGCTTAGGCACATTATCCACATTATCAAGTGATTTAGAATATTCCACCAAATTTAATACAACCTCACTGCTGAAATCTTTTTCTTCGCCCTTAGAAAGGCTAAAAGCAGCGTATTCCAGACAATTATGCGGATACGATTCCGGATTTTTTATAGGCGCATAAATCACATCCTGCAGATCGCCATCTTGATACAGCTTCTCCAGCCCTATACCAAAACTATCTTCCAATTCAAGAACAGCCACGTTATCTCCAACTTTCTCGAGGCTTGTATCTCTATCGCCTATATTGAGGCTGTAATCCTTCTTAGAACCTTCTAAAGTCCTTTTTACCTCAGTAATCTCGATTTCATCGCTCCTTTTTACCTATCTAACTCACTGAAAGACTCAAAGCTTAAAAGAATATTGCAGGGATATAACACGGTTATACCTTCTTTCTGTCAACCTGGCCTCAACTTCTGGATCTCCTCTATGCGCTTCTCCGAGCTTATCGACTCGGAAAACATGTTCCAGAAGT
>CAZWHR010000106.1:0-3352 GCA_964633675.1 uncultured archaeon
CCGATCCCGAAGCCCGGAAGGCTTCCCCGCCATTCCGACGGAGGGAGCGGTCCTTCCGGTGCTCGTGCGACGGGCCACCTGCAGGAGGATCTCAGCGAGCGGTCGGCGCCGGCCCGTCTTGCGGACCGCCTCCCGATCACACGCACACTCGAAGAGATGCTCGAGCCTCCGGCGGGCAAGACGATTGAGCGGCTGAAAGAAGAACACCGACTCGAAGATCATGGCCACCTGGAGCCACAGCGGGTCGCGCCGCCGGAGGTGGGCGAGCTCATGAGCGAGCACGCTTTTCAGCTGATCGCTCGAGGCCTCACGGATAATCCAGTCGGGGATACATATCTCATCCGTCCAGAGCGCGATGGGCCCGCTCGGCAAGGACGAGGCCGTCGATATCGAGGGTACGCGGCCGTGGAGGCTTTCCTCGTAGAGATCCGCGAAGAGCTCGGTCACTCGATATTCGGCCACCGGTCGTCGATTGGCGAGCGCACGGAGGATCGATCGCCGGATCCACAGCCGCCGGGCACTGAGTACGATCACGCCCACCAGCCACGCCACTCCCACGATACCCGCGAGGGGAAGCGACGAAAGAATTCCATTCCCGGTCCTGTCAATGCCCGTACCACCGGCAGAACCAGACACCGTCCCCGTCGCCGACAGGTCGAGGGCAAACGGACCGACCCCGACGCCGGCTACCGAGAGGATGCTCGTCACTGCGCCGCCTACGAGCGCCGTCTTCCAGAGAAACTCCCTCCCGATGGTGTCGGGCCACGAAACTTCCAGCCGATCACCGAGCCGACCAATCACCCAGACTCCACCCAGCAGTACCGTACTGTGAAGCCCATAGGTGAGGAGCCACGAGACAGTGAGATTCCACGCAGGGTGACTCAGCATGTCCATCCCTTCACTCATCGGTCGATTCGGTGTCGTCGATCTCCCGAACGAGGCGTTCGAGGTCCTCGAGTTCTGCCGTCTCGAACTCTGACTCCCGGACCAGATGGGCCACGAGCGCCCGACTGTCGCCCCTGAAGACCGTCTCTACGAGATCCTCCACCATGGACCTCTTGACCTCCTCATGGGATATCTCGGCCCGGTACACGTACCCACGTCCATCCCGCCGGTGACTCACGAGGTCCCGTTCGCGGAGCCGCGCCAGCACCGTGCTGACGGTGCTCATCGCAAGATCACGTTGCGGAGCGAGATCTCGGCGCACTGCCTGGGCAGTGGCCTCGGTGCGATCCCAGAGCACGTGCATGACGGCCAGCTGGAGACCGCTCAAGGAATAGTCGGCCATAGCGGGTCTCTGGTTGATTCGGTTTATCTTACGGAGGAGCGAGCCCCAATTCAACTACGATCGTAGAACAAAAAGGTAGAAACAGCCGAACCGGAGCAATGAAGAAAGCCCGGCCGAAAACCGGCCGGGCTTATCTTTCTAATCGCTTTTATAAGCAGTCCCCCAGGAACTCGATCTATAGGAACTCCCGCCGGGATACCGAACCCTCAGTCGACCACGGAGACCAGATCAATGTCGTACGTGACGGTCTCGCCGGCAAGCGGATGGTTCGCATCGAGTGTGATTTTCTCCTCACCGACCTCCGTCACGGTCACCGGTACCTGCTCGCCTTCCGGAGTCTGCATCTGCAGGTTGAGGCCGGGTTCGGGCTTGACGTCATCCGGCAGGTGCTCCTTGTCGACCTCCATGACCCGCTCCTCGGAGTGGTGGCCGAAGGCGTCCTCCGGCTCGAGCGCGACGGTCCGGGTCTCACCGGCTTCCATACCCTCGATGGTCTCGTCGATTCCCGGGAGAACCTCGCCCGTGCCGACGGTGAACTCGACGGGGTCCCCCTCCTCGTGGGTGGAGAGAACGACCGAATCATCGTCGAGTCGACCGGTGAGGTGAGCACGTACCGTATCGCCTTGCTGAACAGTAGGCATAAGGATGCAAACACGTCAGGAATAGTCGAAAGCGAAGCCCGACCCCGATCCGGGATCGGGCAGACAAGCGGCAGGGTACGGCAAAACCCCCTGATAACCAACTTCTTATCGGGCGATCCTCGGACTTTCTCCATTCTTGTTCGCCGCTACGACCCTACGAATCGGCACGATCGGTCTCATCAGCCCGAAAAGAAAGCTCGAGCGCCAAGGCGCCCCTCAGCCCGATCCGTGAATAGTCGATGAATCCAGGGGGCTATACCCGGCTAAAGGGTGTGTGTGAGCGGGACCCTATAGTGAGATACAGGCCGTATAAGCGGGTGCCTTGTCGAGGATAGCAGGCCTTAGTGCCGACCCCGAACCGCACGCAGAGCCAAAATGGCGTCATGACGACTCAAACGAGTGAAATATTGAGCACGAGCGAGGTCGCCGAGCGAGCCGGTGTCAACGTGCAGACCGTACGCTACTACGAGCGGCGGGGACTGCTGCCGGAGCCTCCTCGTTCGAAACGAGGCCACCGGCAGTACGGCACGGAGCACGTCGACCGGATCCGTTTCGTGAAGCGGGCGCAGGATCTCGGTTTCACGCTGGACGAAGCGGAAGAACTGCTCCAGCTCCGGGTCACCCCGGACGCAGACCGCGCCGACGTGCGGGCCAGGGCGGAAGCGAAGATCGAGGAGGTGCGAGACCGAATCCGCGACCTCCAGCGCATCGAGACGACGCTCGAGGAGCTCGTCGAGAAGTGCGAAGGACACGGCTCCACGAGCGCGTGTCCCATTCTCCACGCCATCGAACCTTCGACCGAGGAATCGAACGCCCAAAACCGCCATGAGTGACGCCCACGAAGATCGTCTGACCTTTCCGGTGGAGGGTATGCACTGCGCCTCGTGCGTGAACGCCGTGAGCGGGGCGCTCGAACAGGTCGAGGGCGTCACCGAGGCGACCGTCAACCTGGCCACCGAGAAGGCCTCCGTCACGGTCGAGAACGGCTCCGTCGATCCGCACCACCTGATCGAGGCCGTGGAGAAAGCCGGCTACGAAGTGCCGACCGAGAAAACGACGCTCCCCATCGCCGGCATGCACTGCGCCTCGTGCGTGAACACCGTGGACGATTTTCTCGAGCGCGTACCCGGTGTGCTGGAGGCGAATGTCAATCTCGCTACCGAGAAAGCGACCATCACCTACATCGCGGGCCAGGTGGACCGCCGCGACCTCGTGGAGGCGGTTCGCGACTCCGGCTACGACGTCGAGGATACGACCACAGGAGGTGGAGAGTCCGGCGGGGCGAGCAGCGAACCGACCACCCGATCGGCCACCGAGAAGACCGAGCGGAAGGTCGAAAGTGCCCGCTCGAAGATGTGGATCGCCTGGGCGTTCACCGCGCCGATCGTCCTCTGGATGATCCCGGAGATGATCTTCGGGGTGG
>CAZWHR010000106.1:3412-4222 GCA_964633675.1 uncultured archaeon
CGGTCTCTATGGAACGGCGCCCCCAATATGGACGCCCTGATCGTGCTGGGTACGGCGGCGGCATTTCTCACCGGGCCCGCCTCGTTCCTGATACCGGTGGCCAGCTACGCGGGGGTCTCGGCGATGATCATGGCGTTTCACCTGACGGGCCGGTACGTGGAAGAATCCGCCAAGGGCCGGGCCTCCGAGGCGATCCGAAAGCTCATGGAACTGGAAGCCAAGACAGCCACGGTCGAGCGAAACGGACGCGAGGTGGAGGTCCCCGTCGACGAGGTGCAGGTCGGCGACCTCATGATCGTCCGGCCGGGCGAGAAGATCCCGACCGACGGTCAGATCGTCGAGGGCGAAAGCGCGATCGACGAATCGATGGCGACCGGCGAGAGCATGCCCGTCGCCAAGGAGCCGGGCGACGAGGTGATCGGCGCGACGGTCAATCAGGACGGTCTGCTCAAGGTGGAGGCCACGGCCGTCGGAAAGGACACGTTTCTCTCCCAGGTGGTGAAACTCGTCGAGGAGGCCCAGGGGACGAAGGTCCCGATCCAGGATCTGGCCGACCGCATCACGGGCATCTTCGTGCCGACGATCATCGGAATCGCGACGCTCACCTTCGCAGCCTGGCTCCTGATCCCCGGCGTCATGGAGCCGCTCGTGGAGGCGGGCTCCTTCCTGCCGTGGGTCCTCACGGACCTCGGCGTCCTCACCCTGGCGATCGCCTCCACGGTGGCGGTCTTCGTCATCGCCTGCCCGTGCGCGCTCGGTCTCGCCACACCCACGGCGCTCATGGTCGGAAGCGGGATGGGGGCGGAGCAC
>CAZWHR010000107.1:0-4166 GCA_964633675.1 uncultured archaeon
AGGGCGTACGCGCCCCGATTCCTTCTAACCGAACGAACCACTCACTCAGCACTCAACACTAGCGCTAGCTCTGACCCCGCCTCACGCTCAGCACTCAGCCTGCCGCTATCGCCCGATTCTCAGCACTCAGTTCAGCACTCAATCTGAGCACTCAGCGAGTGCTTCATTAGTACTTACATGAAAAATATAATAGACTGAAATATAGAAGGAAGGACGTAGAACTTCCACCATGGCATTTGGGTTTTCTCTGCAAGAATTGACTCTCATAGTTGTAGGATTGGCATTATTTGTCGGGCTCCTTGATCTTTACCTGACCCACGTCAGATCTCCAAAGTCGGATATTGTATTCAATGCTGAAGGAGGCAGGCCGTCAAATCCTAAATCCACGATTTCAGGAGAAATCCAGATGGAGCTATACTTCGCAGCGGACAACCGAGGGAGTACAGTTGGACATGTTACCGGAGCCGAATTGGACTGGATTGAATTCTATAACGAGAAACCGAGAGAGAAGGATAATCACATAATTCACGTTGAGGAGCTAACTGACACAGTATACGGTGCTTCTCCAATAACAATATTACACGAAGAGGGGCAAGAGAACGATCAACTCAATCCGATATCTATCCAACCTGGAGAGTCAACGAACGTATACATCATTCCCCGCATATGGGGTGTATCACCAGTACTCGATTTCAAGGATGATTATGAATATGCAAGAGCCCGAGTAATCTTCTCCGTAGTTGACGCGGAGAGAGAATACCAGATTGGTGTATATAGCGACCGCGTCATTTCATCACACCTTGAACCGCCATGATAAGGCAGCCCCAGTGATTAGTCATCTAACCGCCCGGATCGACACCCTTCAACGGCCTCCATCGGTCCCTCGGGGTGTACGTCTCCAGCTTCGTGACCCCGGTCCCGCTCCCGCCCACCTCGTGAAGATCGCCCGTGCCGTCCCCGATCCCGATCAGTTCCCACGCCATCGACGGATCGCCCCAGTTCGTCGCCATGTACGACTGCACCCCGTTCGACGGCCTCCACCGCTCTCTCCCCGCCGCCCACAGCACCGCGTTCGCCTGTTGTACGTGCTCCTCCGATTCCAGCGGGTCCTCGCCGTAGGTCCCGAGATACTCCGCGAGATAACACGCGAGTTCGTCCAAGCCGGCTAATATAAATAACATATACACAGAACACTCAATACACACAGTATACAATAGGAGAACATGAACAACATCACTATCCGAATAAGCTCCCAGAACTGGCAATGGCTAAATGGATTAAAGCGACCCGGTGAGTCCTTCAACGACGTTCTTGATCGGCTCCGAACAGGCGAGATCGAGAACGCAATAGACGACACTAATAACCCAGGCACACTCCCCGACAATCTAGACCTCCCCGGAAGCGGAGAAACACTAGAACGACGTCAAGCAACCCTATCCCGACTTTACAACTATCTCCAAGACCACGGCACCGCCACAAAACAAGATCTTCTTCAGCTGGTTGATCCCGACGAGGTCGGCTACGCCAGCACTGAAAGTTTCTGGAGCAACGCAATCAAAGGACGCGATTCCCTCCGTTCACTACCCGGTATCGAACCCCCTGCAGAGGGAGAACGAACATGGAGATACATAGATGAATCAAAATAACATCTACTCACAAAATCCCAGAAGCATACATCAAAGCAACCACAGCAACGATTATCTGCACTATCCGAAGCAAGAGATGATAAACCTGTAGCATATACTCACTCGGCCAACCCTGGAATAGAAAATCAGACCGTTTCTCCAGTTTTACAGGAATCCGGACAAGAACAGCAATCAGGACACTTCAGACTACGGGCACATATCTTTACGGCAAAGTGTCCACGAACACACCACTTCCTTCTGTCTATGTCTATCTGAATATTTCTGTCTATGTCTATCTGGATATCTGACCGATCAACAGGAGAGCAACCAGATCCGTCTATCTTCGAACTAGCCCCCATCAAATCACCTCGTTTGGCCACACCCGCAGTGATCGTAACACTGGAAACAAAACGGGCAAGCATGGGGCACACGACTCTGGCACCCGCAAGCCATCCGGTGCATCCAGGGACCGGAGCGATTAGGCCGTCCGGGGGGAAGAACCATGAGTGTATTACACCCTGGTTATCATGACCCAATACAGAACCAGATATATTTAAATGTTTTGCACGTTTTAAAAGTTAGATATAAAACATAAGAGGCTAACACCAAACACCCAAAGACACACAACACTCACAAAACATCAGAAAAGCCAATCTAACCGTGCTAGTTTACACCCGCACACGAAAATAGTATCTAGTCTACACAATCGAGTGTGTAACGATCACCATCTTTTCTAAATATAACATTTGATCCTTCTTCTATACCAAGATCATCACGAATATCTTTAGGAACGGTAATAGCAACCGTCCCATTGTTATTCTGCTTATAAGCTTTCCTCACATCGGACATGTCGGTCATGCCTAACGGGCTAGAGCGATATAAATGCTGCCAAATATTTAAACCCCGTCAGACATCCGCAAGACACAACAGTCGCTACCGAAACAGCAGGACCGACAGTTACCTCTCTGAATCCGATGCCGGTGGATCATTCTCACCACGCGTTCCATCACCTACGATCGCCGTCTCATAGCACCCATCGACGACTCCGACATAATTCCAATACCGGGGCGCTCGCCCGCAATCACAGCACCAGAGAAACCCCACCACTCCCGGAGTATTTCCATGAAGTTCACCGAACGACTGCACCAACTTCGACCCCTTCAGCGCCGTCAAATACGCCGCCTCATCTTCCGCAGAAAGAAATTCCGGCGGCTTCGTAGCGTATCCCACAACCTCCATCACCGCGTCCTCCATATCCTGATCGCCGCGCCCATCGACGCGCCGAATGTCTACAACCGGCGCCGCGTGAATCTCTCCCCACAGCTCCGCAAGCGCTTCCTGAGGGAACCACGGAACGTTCGCCAGAATATGGGCATGAACGTTCACCGTCCCATCATCGCCCTGCTTTACGTCAATCCCATAGAACCCCGAAGGTACGACCTCCTCAAAGGGTATCCCTTTGTCCTGACTGACGTATCGCTTCTCCCATCGCCGAGCAAGATCCGTCCGTCCGACCGCAATCAACGCCGATTTCCAGTCATCCCATGAGTAGTCATCCCCACCCGGTGGGACTACTCGCCGCCGAAGCCGTCCAAACGCTCCCCGAAGCGCATCGATTGCCGCCTCAATTCGCTCCGGCTCCACCCGCTTGGGAGAACCAAGCCGGAACATGGTCGGATGATCCCACGACCCCACCACGCCAGCGTACTTCTCCACCAACTGTCCCTGCCGCCGTCTCATACAATCAGGACACAGCCGCGAGTCGCACGAGATAGGTACGTAATTCGCATCCGACCCACAGCCGCCGGCCATCGTCGGACACTCCAATTGCACCGACTGTCGCCGGCAATTGGCAAGCCGCTTCGCATGGGCCGGCTCCCCCGCCCCAATCAACGCCAGTACCTTCCGCTGGCGCTCCCGGCTCCGCGAGATCGAGGCATCAACAGCCTCCCTCGCCGCTGATGTTTGATGAACTAATTCGTACTCATCCGGGTGATTCTCTGCCTTCGCCACGTCCGACGTGGGAATCTTTTCGCAAGTAGCAAGAGAAAGAGAGGATTCCCGGCGGGCTACATTCGCCCGCTGGTACATGAGCGCGAGAAATGCAGGTGAACAGTGGGCTTTGAACAACGTCGCCATCTCCCGATCGGCCCGGTCGCCAGCGTGATCGACATCGAGCCGTCGGTTCACCACGCTGCTAGACATGAGATAGTCCCTCCATCACATGACACACCGCCGTGATCTCGCTCCAGTCCGCGGACAGCCCCGCACCGTCACCACGTCGCGCGTCGTCACTCACGCTCCTCGGGCCAGTACACCTCCAAACATCCCCACCCACCTCCACGTTCCGGGCGCGCTCCGGGCGGGCCTCGCCCCACTCGGCATCGCCCTCCGCGTGCCGGGCTTTCGCAGACGGTTCTCTCGGGGGCTGATGACCAGCCTCGACCGGTTCGCTTGGGGCCTCGTAAGACCTATGGCGACCGGCGAGGAAAACCCGGGTAGACCCTTGGTCAGGGTCAGCGCATTCAGCGCGTCGGGGAT
>CAZWHR010000108.1:0-4162 GCA_964633675.1 uncultured archaeon
TGTAGCCGCGAGCGATCTTGAACGCCGCCTCGTTGGCCTCGGTCCCGCTGGTCGAGAAGAACGTCCGGTTCAGCGACCCCGGCGTGATGTCGGCGAGTTTCTTCGCCAGTTCGGCCCGGTAGGCCGTCGAGTACCCCGGCTGCATGTAGGGGATGTCCTCGACGGCGTCCGCGACGGCGTCTTTCACCCGCTGGGCGCCGTACCCCAGGCTGGCACAGACCAGTTGGCTGCTGAAATCGAGGAGCGCGTCGCCGTCGGCGGTGACGAAGCGAAAGCCCTCGGTGTCGACGACCTCGGTGGGTCGGAAGTCGGCCTGCCGGGTCCAGGTGCCGAGGGTGTGTCGCCGGTCCAGCCGTTCGGCCTCCGTGAGGTGTTCGTCCGTCATGGAGTGTCGAACGGTGTCGGTCGACGGGGCATCAATCTTTCCGTGGTTCGAGCCTCTTTTCGTAAAACGTTCTGCTACGAACCGGTCGAGTAGGACAGCGTTGATTCACGGGATGGCACCGCGACACGCCGGCGACGGCCGTTCGGCCGGGTCAGTCGTCCGTGAGCAGGTCCTTCGCCCGGTCCCGGGAGCGGTTCGTGAGCACCCTGGGGTCGCTCTTGACCTCGGTCATCACGAACCGCGAGGAGGTCTCGTTGACGCCCTCGATGCTGACGATGCGGTCGATGACGCGGTTCATCAGGTCGCGGTCCCGGACGCGCGAGATGACGACGAAGTCGACGTCGCCCATCGTGTAGTAGACCTGTTCGATCCCTTCGATGGCCGCGAGTTCCATCCCGATGTCGTCGGCGTACCCCTCCTCGTGTCGCACGTAGATGTCGGTGATCGCGACCATGTCGAGACCGAGCGAGATGGGGTCGAGGTCGGCGCTGGACCCGACGATGACCCCCTCCTTGCGCAGTTTGTTGAGCCGGTAGTGGACGGCCGACTTCGAGAGCCCGAGGTCCTGCGAGAGTTCCTCCAGGTTGATGTCGAAGTCCGACTCGACGCGCCGGAGGAGTTCGATGTCGGTCTCGTCGAGCGAGGAGTCGCTATCCGTCATATCCGCCATCCCGTTCACATGATGATATATCTTTGTCCGTCGCGGTTCGCGTTCGGAGTCAGTCCAGACACTCTTCTGTAGGAGAGTGTTGATACAGCTCTCCACGAAAGCGTCGGAACAGAGATTGACGAGCTGACGGCCGCGATCCATCTCATCGGGCGGCTGGCTCATCCGTCGATCGCCTCGTGCTGACCGTCGGCGTGGACGCGGCGAACGGAGATATGTTCGTCCCGGCGGGGGTATCCGTCTTCTCAGCGACGGCAACATGGGCCCGCGCCGCTTCGAAAGCCCTCCCTCTCTCGCCCGGATCGAACCGATTCGTGGCCTCGCCGCAGGTCTCGCAGTAAACGACTAGCTTGACGACTTCGGCGGCCGCCGCCTCGTCACTATCTGGATCGATAGCCTGCTTGAGGGCGGCCTCGGGATCGGTCGGGAGGTCCAGCGTCGAAAGCGCGGACTCGTCGCCGCTCATCCGCTCACCTCCTGGCGGCCGTGACTCTCGTCCTTCTTTGCGAGGTCGCGCCCGCACTCCTCACTCGAGTCATGGCCGCACGCGGGACACTCAGCCGCGTCACGTCGCGACATCTCTCGGAAAAGCGCCTGTATGTTCAATTACAGGCTCAGATTGTGGACATCTGGTAGTTAGCCAGGAGTGGGGAACCAACCACAAAATTTAAATATTCGTTGAATATCTTTCATATTATTTATATACTGGCATTTATATACCCAGTTTTTCGGCTTTGAACCCGGCTCAGCTTCCATCCAGTATAAAAATGGCCGGCCAAATTCAGTCCTTTCACGCCGATCCGGGCGGTTGATGAGTGTCCGGTTTCATAATAATGAGTGTGAAGAGGCCGGGATTGACTATACCAATATATACGTATCTTGTACGGTCAGCTGTGGGAGGACGGAACTTTCCCTTCGGAATCATCTCGAAGACACCCTCTGCTAGCACGCCTCACCAAGATATATGGCGCAAACAGGTCAACCGATAACAAGGAAATGCCCTGTTCTACGTGCGGCCATCTCCTCATCTTAGACCACGACAACGAACAACTGCTGTGTCCACAATGTCTTGACCTTGAGATCGCGGAGCGGAGTGTTATCGAAGACAAAATAGAACGCGACCGCCGGCTCCTTCGCGAGGACAATCTACTCCAAATCCTACAGGACTATGATAAAGGGCACCTGCTCCTCTACCTCATAGAACGTCTCAACAAGGTCTCCTACGAATTGTACGAACGCAGGCGTCTGAAGATGCGGGAATTCGCCTATGCGGGAATTCGCCTACATCAACTACCTCATCAACATCGTCTATCCGGTAGAGGACAGCGAGTTCGGAGACGAATATCTGGATCGCGGCGACGAACTTGACGACGATATCGACACACTGCTCTCCGCGCAGGGGGAACTCGTGAGAGCCCTCGATCACGTTGAAGACCGGTTCCGGCTCTGTCTCGAATACCCTGTCTCAATGCCGGATCAAAGATTCCTGTTCGGCGACTACGACATACGCGACACGGAATACCGGTACTGCTTCCAGCGGTGTCTGAGAAGCCTAATCGGCGGGAGAGAGGAGGAGCTTGAACTATTCGACAAGGTTCACGCGGAGATCCGCAATTTCGATAGGCCGTCAGGCGACGAGATCGAGACGTTAGAGGACTTCGCTGATACGTTCTACGGGTTCATCCTCTCCATGCTCTTCATCGCCTCGTCCGACACCACTGTCGGTGGCATCTACGGAACCTCGATGCCCGACCACGTGTCGGTATTCGATCTCAGGGATCTCCTCGATCGGATCGACCAACAGTTCGTCAACGAAGAGGGCGAGGTCATACTACAAGACAGCACACTCGCGTGGACTGATGAAGACGGCCTCACTCAAGCGGGAGAGGATACCTTCGGAGACGACTGGGAAACCGTCCGAGAGTACGTGGTGGTCGGCGAGGACAACCTCGATGCCCATCCATTCCTGTTTGAGGTCTCGGTCACTGAGACCTACTTTCAACAACAAGGACGTCCGCCACTGACACGGGAGTACACCAGATTCGTCTATCCACGATTGTACGCCAAGTTACTCCGATACCAGCTGTTTCCTCTTCTCCAGAACGGTGACGAGGATAGCGGGCACCAAATTCTGAGTACAGTATCCACATGGCGTGGAAGGCAATTTGAGGAAAATCTGTTTGAGTACCTCTTGGACCAGAACTTCGAGTGTTACCACGGTGCGGAGATCCCGGGTGAGGATTCTTCGGAGATCGACCTGCTTGTGGTGAACGAAGAGGAAGGCGAACTCTGGTTTATCGAATGTAAGTACCTGATGCCGGAAATTCTGATGAATACTGCCGAGGGGGTGGAGGCGCTGAACGGGAAGTTTGACCATAAGGTGTTCAATATCGAGGTGGACCGGTACGAGGGGTCGCCAACGGGACTGCCGTTCCCGGAGAAGGTAGAGACTTGGCTCGGACTGGATTCAGGCGACCGGTTCACTGCTCAGGGGGAAGATGGCGAGGAGACGGAGCACGAAGTCCAGGGTAGCTGGCAGGACTTGGGGGTGCGGAAGATGGTGGTATCGAACCTTGTTCCATCGTATGTGGAGAAGGAGACGGTGGAGTTTCGGACTGATATGGAGTTGCTTGAGATGATTGAAGACGAGGATAGCGTTTACGCGGTAGAGAATTAACTAGTGGTGGTTTGATTCTCACTCATCCTCATTTGTTGCGGGTCGATTTCTGATATCTGGCTCTGTTGAAACCCTCGACAGTTGATACAAACTGCGTGCAAGACTTAGAGAGTGAGTTCAGCAGGCGATAACTATCCCACTCGGTGATATGGAAGTCGACAGGCTGACAATTGGTGGACCCCTATTGTGGACGGAACAGGACTTAACCACTCCTGGCGTATAATGTGGGTGGACCCTAATGGACGAGCTTGACCGGGCTTTGAGCAAGTACGCGACCAGTCAGGATCTCTTGGACCAGATTAGATATATTGCCGAGTCATTGAGTCTGGATTTCGACAAGTGGGACGAACAGCACGTGAGTGGCCCAAGTCTCTATTTTCTGCTCTGTAGGATCGCTAGGCGGCAACGCTACGACTCCGTTATCTCGGTAGAA
>CAZWHR010000109.1:0-4153 GCA_964633675.1 uncultured archaeon
AATCCGGAGAATGTCAATATCTGGATGTGCGGGAAAAGTATTATGTAGAATGGATTAATCTGGGGAAGTATGGTAAGCGGTACCAGTAGTGATGGCAGAGAATCGCATGACGAACGGAGTCGGAGGAACGTCCTGAAACAGACCGGGGCGGTCGCGGCTGCGGGGGCCCTCGGATCCCTCGCGGGCTGTTCGGGTCAGCAGAGCGAAGAGACGACGGAGGGCGGTCAGGGTCAAGAAGGGGGCGGTCAGCAGACGACGACCCAGGGGCAACAGAGCGGCGGTCAAGAGACGACCACGGTCAACTACTGGGCCGCGATCCCGACGGAGAACCCCCAGATAGCGAACCACTACAGACAGGCGTACGCGAAGTATGAGAGTCAGAACCCGAACCAGCGCGTACACCTGCGGACCCAGTCGTTCGGCGACATCACCAACAAGCTTGGATCGGCAGTATCCGCCGGAAATGCCCCAGACCTCGCACAGGCCGGGTCGGCGTCGCAGACGTTCTTCCTCCAAGGGCATTCGGTCGACCACAAGAAGTACCTCGAGGAGACCGACCTGCTGGACAAGTGGACGGCTGGCAACAACCGAGCGGCGAACTTCAGAGGCCAGTACGCGTCCGGCGGCGCGGTCACCCACCAGCCGATGCAGTTGGGTCTCGTCCCGAAGTTCTTCAAGGATGTGGGCGTGAGCGATCCTTCGGAACTCAAAACGTGGACGCAATTCCATCGGGCGCTCAAGAAAATCAACGAACAGTTTTCCAACGTCATCCCCTTTGAGGAAACCGGCGTCACGGGCGACGTGGAGTCGTACTGGAGCCAAGCTCGTACGGCGTACACCGAGGGGAAGGATCCGTGGATCCAGAACGCAGAGACGCTCCGTGGCGGCGATCCGACGAACCCGGAAGTGATGGTCGGCAATTCGGGGGCTACCGACGGCATGATCAAGGCCTGTGTCAAGCGCGCCAACCAGTTCTCCAGCCCCAAGGCTGCGAGCCGCGGGGACGAGGGTGTCCGACCGCTTATGACCACGGGACGGGTCGCCTCGTTCACGTACGCCCAGGGCCGTGTCCAGGCCTGGAAACTGCTGAAGGAGGACGTCAAATTCGGCTGGGACGGTGACATCTACCAGCAGCCGATTCCGAAAGTCGACCCGAACTACGGCAGCGAAATCGGCATCTCGGAACTCGAGGGGGTCGAGGGTGAGCACGGCGGACAGTTACTCACCATGGAGTTCCAGGACCAGATCTTCGCGGGCGGGAACGAGGAGGAGGCGTTCAGCCTCCTACAGTGGATGCAGACGAGCGACGAGTTCATCGTCCCCCTCGCGGGCGAACACTTCGTCAGCGTCCCCTCCAACACGGACAAGCACGACACGGTGAAGAGCGAATACGGGTATGGCGGCGATATGCCGCAGATCCAGCAGAACATCTTCGACTCCGTAAGTGACTATTCCAGCCAGTACATCGATACTGGCGTGTGGGACGTCGGCGGGGTCGACCAGATCAGATGGACGAACATCGGGGAGACGCTGAGCAAGGCCCATGCCGGTCAGTTCTCCGTCGAAGAGACCCCGGGCGTGATCGCCGACGCGATCAACCAGACTCTACAGGAGCAGAACCAAGGACTGCAGATGCCGTGATGATGAAGGCCGTTGCTCGCAGCCGAACCACGCTAGCCACGCGCACACCATCATGAGTCAAGACACAGTCGGCGAGGACGCGAGACTCACTGCGGAAGAGATACGAACTCGTTACGATATCACCGAACAGACGATCAGGGACAGACTCGAGGAAAACTGGCTCGGATACCTCTTGGTACTCCCGGTGTTCATCATGTTCACGCTGCTCTTCTACCTCCCGATCATCCGCGGTATCTGGCTCTCGCTGACGAACGCCACGCTCGGAGGTACGAACGCGCAGTTCGTCGGGATCGAGAATTACGTCTGGATGGTCACCAACGATCTGTTCGTTTACTCGCTTGGCTGGACGCTGGTGTTCGTGTTCGGTTCGCTGTTCTTCCAACTGCTCATCGGCCTGCTGATCGCCCTCCTGTTGAACGAACTCAGGAAAGGGCCCAAGGAGGTCGCTGGGGCGATCCTTATGTCGCCGTACTTCTCCGCCCCGCTCGTGAGCGGCGTGATTTGGATGTGGTTCCTAAATCCGAACTACGGGTTCGTCGCCCGCGCGTTCAGCGTGGTCAACATGCAACCGATCTACTTCCTGAGCGAAGGATTCTGGCCGTTCGTCTCGCTGATCGTTGCTCAGTCCTGGCACGACTATGCCTACGCGGGAATCATCTACGTCGCTGCTCTGACGAACGTGCCGTCGGAACAGTACGAGGCGGCCGCCATCTCAGGAGCGGGTCGGCTCAGACGGTTCAGGGACGTGACCGTTCCACACTTGGTGATTCCGACGGTCATCATCCTCGCGATCCGCACGACCTGGAACATCGCCGAGTTCGCACAGCCGTTCGAACTGACCGCCGGTGGGCCCGGAACGAGGACGATGCTGCTAAGCATCCTCACATACCGGACCGCGTACGTCAACTACAACTTCGGGAGAGCCTACGCAATCGGGATGGTGATGATCAGCATCTCGATTATCGCCGCTGTGTTGTACATCGTCGGCTTCCAAGAGGAGGAGGAACTCCACGTCTGACCCATGATCAACGAAACGCGTCGATCAAAGTTGGTGCTGTACGCAGCATTGGCGATCGCGTTCGTCTTCGCGCTCACGCCGTACTACTGGGCTGCGAGGACGTCCGTGATCACGAATATCGCATCGATATCGGCTTCGTCGCCGGTGATCCCGACTCCCGATATCATCTCGATCCAGGGGTTCAGGCAGGCGTTCTCGCGTTACCAGTTCGGTCTGTTCCTGAAAAATAGCGTCCTGATGTCGTTGGCGAGTACGGTAATCTCGCTGGTCATCGCGATTCCGGGCGCGTACGCCTTCGCGAGGGTCGATTTCCCCGGCCGGAAACTCCTCTTCTACACGGCCGTGTTCACCATCATGTTCCCGTGGATCGTCCTGACGATCCCCGTGTACGACATCTACACTTGGTTAAACCTGGTCAACACGTTCGTTGGCGTCGTCATCGCACTCTCCATTTTCATCATGCCGCTATGTCTCTGGCTCCTGCAGGGGTTCTTCCAGCAGGGCATCCCGGAGAACATAGAGGAAGCGGCGATGATCGACGGCCTCTCCGAGATGGGCGCGTTCGTTCGGATCGTGCTTCCGCTCAGTCTCCCGGCTATCGGAGCGACTGCGGTTTTCACGTTCCTGAACGCGTGGAACAACTTCCTGTGGGTGTTCCTCCTCACGGAGGACACCAGTCTCCGAACCGCGACGGTTCAACTCCACTACATCCTCGGAGCACAGGTTCTCCGAGACTGGAACACGATTATGGCCGCGGTGATGCTCATCATCATCCCCCCGATCATCTTCTACGGCCTCAGTCAGCGATACGTGGGGGAGGGAATCGGTGGTGGCGTGTAGCGGGCAAAGACCCCCAACGCCTCTCAACTCACTGCCGCTCCCATCCGGGAACGCCGAACGGGACCGTCGAGCGACCGCATCGAGGGAAACAGGACCGTCGAGGTCGTCAAAGGTGGTCGCATCCGGCGTCGCGACATCATACTAATTACATATGAGAGATAGTAGAAATTTTACGGTATATTGAACTGCCCCTCCGGAGAATCGAACCAGTATCGGCCATGAGAACCAGAATCACCGCGGAGAGCGTCATCACTTCCGACGGACCCGTATACTCCGACGGAGCTGGAGTGGTCGTAGAGGACGGAACGATAACGGCTGTCGGCCCTGAGGAGGCCATCACAGGCGACGACGTCGATCGCGAACTGACGCTTCCGGGGCACACGCTGCTCCCAGGACTGATCGACGCCCACGTCCATCTGGGGACCGTCGCCGACCCGGATATCGTCAAGGACACCCTGCAAGCGTCCCCGGCGGAGCGGACCGTTCGGGCGATCCGGAACGCTCGCACAACGGTCGAGGCCGGTATCACGACGGTCCGGGATCTCGCGAGTCTCAACGACGTGGCGATCACCGTTCGCGACGAGATCGCGGCCGGCTCGTTCACCGGCCCGCGCGTCATCGGCAAGGCGACACTCGCCTACCGCTTCGCCAAGT
>CAZWHR010000110.1:0-4120 GCA_964633675.1 uncultured archaeon
TCGCGTTGGCGACGGAGAAACGGATGACGACTTTACTACAAGTCAGACGCTCCGACGATGGTCACAGGAAGTTGACCTCTGGGCTCACGAATCGTTCACCACTGACGAGAGCTACATTGTCAACGTCGATTACCCAGGTGCTGATGCATTTGGAGATAGCAGTTCCACAGGAACGATTGACAGTGGATAACGACGTATCCGGTTTGTGGGGATATGTCGGGCAGTCTAACACTACCACAACTAAGGTGATATAATACATGGCAACATATGGCAGTTTCCCCGGTGTACAGGTAGATACAGCCGGTGGGGGCATTACCGCCGTAGCAATCGGGAGCGAGGAACACCTCGTTCTCTTTGGCGAGGCCGACTACGACCGAGACGGTCAGGACGTGCAGAACGACGGTCTGACTATAGACTCGGCTGACGGCCTCGACTCCAACAATGCGTCCGCCTCGACGGAGAGCGTTGAGCAGATTAATGCTCGCCTCGAAGCGGATAACAAGTTTGGCAGCGGCTCTGAACTCGCTGATGCGATGAAGGAGGCACTTGCCAATGGAGCAAATATCGACTTCCTATATGGTGTTGCTCCAGAACGGTATATTCGACAGGAGACCCCTGGTACTCAGACTGGGACTCTTTCGAATACGCCGATTTTCGAGAACACCAACGATATTACGGTTGACGACGGAGGTACTACAATCTCCGTCGAGTTCCGCTACGACGGCGCTCCCGCCACCCCAAGCAGTCAGGACACGATGTTCATCAACCCGTTCACGGGTGAGTACGCGGCAGACGCGGCTCCCGGTACGAGCTTCACGATTGACTATCGGTCGCTGGATTACAGCAACGCATTCGGTCTATCCGGCGTGACGAATATCGTGGCAGAAGACGAGACTGGTATCTTCGTAGCACTCTCCGAGTCCGACTCGGTATCCTCCTCGCTGCAGAGCGAGGTCAGCACACTGCGAAACGACTATCAGCTCGTCAACGCGCTCTCCCCGGCAGAACCGAACAACAACTCTTCCGAGAGCCCGCCGGATGCGCGGTACGACACAAGTACGTACAACAGCGCCAACCAGTCCATCGACGCTGACTACTACTTCAAGTTCGCACCGACGCGGCTTGAGGACGAAAAGGCAACGGTGATGGGCGGTGTTGGTGGTCTGTTTGCAGGTAATGCAATCAGCGACCCGATTTATAACGATGCGCTCTCTGGATACCAGGACCTTGAGCAGTCGTTCAGTAAGTCGGATGCCGACAATATGCGGAACGAGTACGTTATCCCGATTCGGCAAGCGGGCTCCATCCGCGTCAAGGACAACCTCTCCACGTCCACTGATACGGACTGGGAGCGCGACTTCTGGCGGCGTCGGATTACCGACCGCGTTGTGCTGATTGCGAAGACTGTTGGTGACTCCATCATCGGAGACATCAACGATACACAGACACGTAATGCCGCACAGCGTCAGATTGAGTCGGAGATTCGCGGACTCGTCGACGACCGGCTCCTTAAGCCGAATACTTCGGACGCGGACAACTGGTTCGTTGACGTGTACGAGGACTCGTCCAATGCTGACGAGGTGAACATTGACATTGGCTTCACGCCATACGGTGTCGTCAAGCGTATTGACGCATCCGTCACAATCAACGCATAGAGGTGAATAAAACATGGTAGACTTCAACGAAGGCTTTTCCGGCGACGCACGCGCTCGTAAGGAAGTTGGTGTCGATTGTGTGCTCGAAGTTCCTAACGGAAGCGAGCGACCGATTACCAACGTTTCCTTCTCTGAGGAGGCAGAGACCAGCGAAGTCCAGTTCAACACTGGCTTCCACACTGACATTGCCGTCACTGGCGTGTCGTACTCTGGCTCCTTCGAGCTTGCTGGACGCAACGAAGGCGTCCGCGAGACTGCGTGGGACCAAGGACAGAACGATGAGCAGACCACACTCCCCGAATACATCAGTACGATGACAATTCGGGCATCAGACGATTCGTGGACTGCCACGTTCAGCAACGTCCTTCTCAACTCTCGGTCAAAGGATATGCCGTCCGACGACAGAACGACGGATTCCTACGACTTTATGGCCGAGAAGATGACCTACGCGACCGCGTAACAAACGCAACGATTAAGAATTATCGGGTGATTGACACCTCACCCGCTCCGAACGACAAGAACACCGGCTCTCCAGTTCTATTCTCGCCCTTCTCTCGGGCGACCGGATAGTAATGTCGAGTTATGTGTCGCATTGCATAACAACAATTTACTAACAACAATGCAAGAAGAACAAGCACTTGAGTTTTACGACAGAATCACGAGTGGTAAAGACCGATACGATAGTATTTCTCTCGAACACGACTCCGGCGCTACGCTTGAGGGTGTGCAGATGCATCCAGTTGACAAGCGTACTCTGGCCAGCGTCATCGAACGGCTTCCAAATGAGCTGTTCGAAGCAGTCGAAGACGCTCCCGACCCGGATGCAGCAGAAGAGGAATTTGAGGAAGGCGGCGGCAATCTCGCCGCCGTTACCGAAGGCACGGTCGAGGCGTTCGAAGACCTCTGTGCCGAGTCGCTCTCTCACGACGAGTTGACCTCGACGCAGATGAAACACATCGTCTCCGAACTCAACTTCGAGACACTGTTCCGTCTCGGGACAGAGATTATTAACATGTCCGTCGAGTCGACGGGTGCTGTCCGCGATTTTCAGAAACAAGCTTAGGGCAGTACGTACTCTCATCCGTAGAGTCCGGCGCTGCGCCGTTTTCCGTTGAGGCGGAGGACGGTACTCGTCGTCAAGCTTATGTCGACGATTTGACAGATGCACAGCTTAAGTTCATTTTCCTCGCTCAGCAGGAGCGGGAGCGGATGAAGAAACGAAAGGCCGAAAGTAACACCAGCAGCTTCTAAACACAATGGCAGGCGAACGCTCCGTCAGAATTAGCTTCGAGGCGCGTGAGGAACTAACTCGCGCTGTTCAGCAGATAGACATTGCTCTCGACAGACTAAAAGGTAGTCTGATAACACTGGATGGTGCTTTCGAGAGCGCAGACGCCGCAGCAGAAGGTACTGAGGAGGCTATTGAGCAGATTGGCCAAGAGGCTACTCAGGCTTCTGTCAAACTTTCTTCACTCTTCGGTTCTCTTGGTATACTTGATGCGGAGTTAGCTGCGCTTCACGGTAGTGGTACTGAGATACCGATTGATATTGACGACCCCGAGGAGCTGGATATTGAGGCGGTTCGACAGAAAGTCGTCGCACAGCTACGTAGTGACCCGCCAGACCTTCCGGTTGACTTAGACGTCGAGGACCTCATCAAAGAACTCGAAGAGGCCGAAGGTTTCCTCGAAGCACACGAGGGGCTCGGGCCTGCTGATGTTGATGTAGACCTCGATGAATCTAATTTCATTTCAGAGGTAAAACGAGCAGAAAAAGAGGCCGAGGCTGCATCCGAAGGCGTTGACATAGACGCTGAAGTTAGCAGAGACACAACTCAAAACTTATCTTCTGAACTAAATACTGCAGTTGAGAGTGCCGAAGCTACGGTTAAAGACGTTTTCGTAAACCTCGATATCCCCGAGGGGTCCAAGGCCAAGTTCTTAGGTGAGCTTGGCTCATTCATCGAAGCTGCGGAAGACGCCACTGATATTGATATCAATATCGACTTAGATGCTTCTGACGAAGTTATCAAGCTTGCCAGTCTTATCGGTTCGTTGAATTCTGTTCAAGCCGAGGCTGCAGAAACAGCTGCTTCTACCGAGGCTGCTGAAAGCGGCATTGACGAAATTGGAGACGAAGCTACACAAGCAGTCATAAAGCTCTCGTCTCTTGCAGGAGCCATACAGGGCTTCAATATGGTCCCAGTCGAGGACAAGGATATTGTCATCGATGTCGACCGCAGTATGCTCGACCAAGCCAGAGAGGGAATGCTGAGACTTGGTGATATTCAGGACAAGCTTACATCTCGGACAATGAAAAAGGCCGAGATGTTCAAGTTCCCTGGAGCGCCTGAATTTAAGAAACAGCGAGCCCGGATTGAGGAAATGCTCAGCCGTTTCGACCCCAATGTAGAGGTCGAGATGGACCTTGTAGATGGTGAGGGGCAGGAATTAAAAACTGAAGTG
>CAZWHR010000111.1:0-4118 GCA_964633675.1 uncultured archaeon
GCTCGCTGCTGCGGCCGTGGCTCTCGCCCCATCGTGGAATCTCAAAAGACAAGCTGACGCCGTACCTTAGAGCCTTTCAACTCCGTAGAAAGCTCTACAGAAAATCTGGTGACGAAGCGCTCAAGCAAGCCATCGATGCTGCCCTCTGAAATCAACAATGTACTTCAGAAGAGCGTATCCCGTATATTCCTCTGGGATCCATGCTCTCCCGTTGTCTTCGTGCACAGCGATATCATCGTGCGGCACCGCCGGGGGCGCCCATACGATACTTGTACACCGACTCGACCAGTCTGTGTCGGCCGTTACACTCTCGCGAGAGCATCCAATCGCGTTTAATATAAAGTCCACTATTACTAAATTATGCGAAAGCAATTACAATAGTATGATTGTAATTATACTGGTTGTGTATCGTATGAGCGGTCGAATGAAAGAATATAAAGTCCACTCTTGCGGGATTAAGATTGCTACCGACCGACAGGCGATGGTACCTGGGGATATCCAATTCGTGGTTTCCCGGGCTGAGCCGAGTCACGGTCAGTTATATTGATCGGCCGAACCGCAACAAAATTAATACACTCCCCCTTCTATCCCAACTACAATGCAAGCCATCGTTTGTCACGAATTCGGTGAGTCCACTGTCGAGGATGTCCCGCAGCCGGAACCGACAGCCGACGAAGTTTTGCTGGAGATTGACCGAGTCCAGTTGAGTGTCACCGAATGTAACCTCTATCGTGGCAACAAGATCACTCACTACGAGGTCATCCGCGACCGGTTAGCGGCTGGGGACGGCCGGATGTTCGGCCACGAGTTCTGCGGGACCGTCTTGGAGACAGGCGACACGATTGACTCGTTCGATCCCGGGGACCGGGTGTACGCGCCCGGAAAACTCCCGTGTGGAGGGTGCCAGCAGTGCCGGCGGGGCTTCGAAGAACTCTGTCCGAACAAGACCTACATCGGTTACGACACGCCGGGCGCGCTCGCCGAGTACGCCGCGTTCCCCGCAGAGATACTGTGTGCCGTCCCAGACGGTGTTACGGATGCTGAGACCGCTGCGATGCAGCCGCTTGCCAGTTCAGTTCTCTGTATCGACGAGGCGCCGATCCAGACCGGCGATGTGGTCGCCGTGTTCGGGACGGGCATCATGGGCTATCAGTCCGCACAGCTCGCTGCCATGCAGGGTGCTAGCGAGGTCATCGTTGTCGATATCGACCCCAAGAAATTGCAGATCGCCCGCAACCGAGGGCTGACCGCGATTAACGCTACCGAATCCGATCCTGTCACGCGGATCCACGAGATGACGAACGACATCGGTGCCGACGTTGTCGTTGAGGCCGTCGGGGGTCACCAGCGCCACGCAACCGATGGGGACGATCCTCTGGCTGAGGCTGTGAGGAGCGTCCGTGCCGGCGGAACGGTCGTTCAGGTCGGATACATAATCGGTGACATCAAATTCACACCCAGAACCATCCGAAAAAAGAGTGTAGACTGGCTCAACCCTATTTCGGGCGTAGCCACGCGGACGCCCAACGCCTCGACCGGCGAGTATGCGGCTCGGCTGGTCGCGCGCGGCGATGTCTCAATTGGTGAGTACATCACGCATGAACTCAATGGCCTCGATTCCTTCGAGGAGGCCATCGAGATTACAATACACAAAAAAGAGCACGGTGCACGCGGTCCGGCCCAGATCGTACCCTCATAAGGTAACTGCGCCCCGAGGTCGACTGTGCAGGGTACTCTGCCGGGACCACCAGCTGGCGCTTAGAACCTGCCGCACCGAAGCCTATTCCGAAGATAAAAAAGAATAAGCTGCGCGGGCTGGCTCAGAATAGCCCGGAGACGAACTCAGAGAAGTTCTCGTCGATGAGAGTGACCTTGTCTTCAAGAAACGTCTGGACATCCTCACCGTGAGCCGGGGCGAACGCATATGGGCTGAACGCCTCAGAGACGTCCTCTTCGAGGCCATCCTCTTCGGCGGTCGCCTGCAACGCCTCGTTGTGAGCGTCATAAATGTAATCCGGCGTGTCCGGTGGCAGCGTTGCGACGATCCCGTCAAGGATGATGTTCACGGCGTCCTCGGCTGCGTCCTGCGGGAACGATGTGTTCGTGAGGAAATGGTTGTCAGGTAGCGTCGCGTCCGGATTATCTTGAGGTTTGATGACCGTTTGCTGGCGTTCGGCTATATCAGGGAACATGTCGGGTCCGTTGCACACCGGCCCCTGTGTCTTGTAGAAGTCCGTCCGAGCCGAGATGTTAGAGTTGTACCCGCCAAAGTAGCCGTCAACGTCCCCACGCTCAATGGCAGCGCGGCTGTTTGACCCACTGTCAAAGTAGACGTACTCCCAATGGTCCTCTGGAGTGTCTTCGAACCGTGGCTCGTTGTTCCACAACAGCGAGGCGTACATCTCGTGGTGGCCACCGGCTATCGCGAAGGTCAATCCCTCCTCGCGGACGTACTCAACCATGTCGTCCCAAGTCCACTGCCAGTGTTCCTCGACCGGCGTGGTCCGCGGATTGATCTGAACTGCCCGGGTGTCGCTCAAGTACCGGAGTACGAAGTTGAACTCCGTAATGTCGAACTCCGCTGAATCCCGTCCAACTTGGTAGAGCGCCGCAGGTACCGCCCGGAACGTCCCTAGTACCTCGCCGTTTGGCTCAGCGTTCCACGTGTCGTTCATATTCACGAGGCTTGCCGCACCCGGGTTATTAGTGATTGACGTGTTGACCCCGTAGTGGTCGCTCGCGTAGTCCATCCACATTCGAGGCACCTGACTCCGCAGATCGCCCGGACTCACTGGGACCATGTTCTCAACAACACTCGGGTTGAATTCCTGTCCCCCGTCGCCACCGTCGCCACCGTCGCCTCCATCGCCACCGTCGCCTCCATCGCCACCGTCGCCTCCATCGCTGCTACAGCCAGCAAGGGCAATCACTCCGCCGGCCCCAGCAGTCGTTATAAATCGCCGCCGATCAATGTGGTATGTCATGTCATCGTCTGTCATGGATGCTACCCACATGCAACGTTATAGTGCAAGCATATAATCTTTTTGCAATATTTGTCGCAATATAGATTGTTGAAGAAGAGCTGTTTGTACTCCGATCCGTTCTAGTCTGTCTCTTACCCATAACTCAGCCGGCTCACACTGGTTTTAAATGCTCGAAACGCGACAGGGGTGACAGCCTCATCGAATTTAAGCGTGTGCGCGCATATGGGTTGGATATGGTCGAAACAGTTTCATCGGTTGAGCGATCGTATACAGTTCTCCACGCTCTCAAAGAACTGGATGGCGCACGCGTCGAAGAGGTTTCGTCGGCACTTGGTATCCCGAAAAGTACCGTTCATAAACATCTCGCGACACTCGACGACCTTGGGTACGTCAACAACAGGGGGAGCGTATACCACGTCGGGCTACGGTATCTTAACCTAGGCGGGTTCGCTCGGAGCAGATGGGACGGGTACGAGAACACGATACGTATTGTCGACACGATTGCAGAGCGGACGGAGGAACGGACTCAGTTCGTCGTTGAGGATCATGGTCGAGGAATCTATCTACACACAACGGCTCCGGAACAGGCTGTCCAGACTGAACGGCACATGGGCAAGCTCAGATACCTCCACTCAAGCGCCGCCGGCAAAGCGATCCTGGCCTCGCTCCCGAGAGAGTACGTCGAGGATATCTTCGACAAACACGGCCTGCCCGTCGAGACCGAGAACACGATCACCAACAGGGAGGCGATGTACGAGGAACTGGCAGAAATCCAGGAACGCGGCGTGGCGTTCAATCAGGAGGAGTCGATCAAGGGGCTTCGGGCCGTCGGTGTCGCGGTTGAACTCCCAGACAAGCGGGTTCTGGGCTCGTTCAGCATCTCCGGTCCTGCCCGTCGACTAAAAGGTGAGTTCTACCGGCAGGAACTCCCGGACATTCTGCTGGGGCACGCTAACGAGCTTGAACTCAAACTGGCATACTGACCAGCCAGCGACCGGCCACGCGTCTCTCAGCATCTGATTGGGCCCCATCCAAATAAAGTGTGATTGTGGAGAGCGTGCCAAGACTTTTATCAAATTACTATCATGAATGGTTGTGGTTTGTGAGGAAGTGATGAGAAAAATAGAAAATCTA
>CAZWHR010000112.1:0-4050 GCA_964633675.1 uncultured archaeon
ACCAGTCCATGTTGTCGCTCCTCTCTGCAACGTTGTCTCCTTCGTATGCAGATACTGGGATGAACTTGATATTATCGGTTGGGAAGCCTACTCCTTTGAGAAGTTCCTTGACTTCGTCTACAGTCTCATTAAAGGTCTCTTCGGAGTAATTCTCCTTGTCCATCTTGTTTATAGCAACTACGAGCTGTTTAATTCCTAGTGTCTTTGCCAGGTAGGAATGCTCTTTTGTCTGTGGCTGCACACCATCGTCCGCTGCAACTACCAGAATTCCAGCGTCCGCCTGTGCAGCACCCGTAATCATGTTCTTGATAAAGTCTCTATGGCCTGGGGCATCGATCACGGTGAAGTAATAGTTATCCGTGTCGAACCTCTGGTGTCGGAGGTCTATAGTTACTCCTCTTTCACGTTCCTCCTTCAGGTTATCCATAGCGAAGGCAAATTCAAATGTCTCTTTGCCCTGTTCTTCTGCTGCTTCCTCTAGTTTGCGCATTTCTGCTTCTGGCAGGTTTTCGGTATCCCATAGAAGCCTGCCGATCATAGTGGACTTTCCGTGGTCCACGTGTCCGATTGTCACGAGATTAACATGTGGTTTGTCTGCCATTGTATGTTCACCTTTTTCTTGCTTCGTTCCTTTATTTGTGGCTAATATTTTTAAACCCTACCTGGTTTATCCACCACAAATTTCCTAAGCAACCTTTCCAGAGGAAGCTTTATAAATGTAATCGGTTTTCAACCGCAATATCTCTCCTTTAAACTCCATCCGAACCTGCTATAAAAAAATCAGGAAAGGCAGGTAATGAATTTAGTCCTCTCCTATGTCCATACCAGGCACATCTTTCTTCATACCCTTCCTATCTCTGATCTCCAATATAACCTCTTCCTGCAGATTTTTAGGTAGAGGTTCGAACACCTGGTCCATCAGGTTGTAGAATCCTTTTCCACCTGTGGCGCTCTTCAGCGCTGCCTCGAAACCAAACATCTCTGCTACAGGAAGGCTTGCCTTGATCTTTGAGCTGTCGTCCTCTTCTTCCATGTTAAGGATCTGGCCTCTCCTGTTGTTGACCTCCTTCATGGCTCCACCCATCTTCTGTTGAGGTGTGTTAATCTGGACTATTTGCTTTGGCTCAAGCATCTTCACACCTGCATCTATCATTCCGCGGGTTATTGACTCCCTTACAGCAGGTATGACCTGTGCAGGGCCTCTATGGACGTGATCCTCGTGGATGTCTGCATCGTGGAGCTTAACCATCAGCTTCATGCATGGCTCGTTTGCCAGAGGGCCTTCTTCACAGATGTTGGTGAATGCCTTGACGATAAGCTCCATCACTTCATTGAGGTGTTTCACACCTCTTGTCTTGTCCACGAACAGGTTTCCGTTATTTATATTGTGTATCTTCTGAATATCTTCTTTGTCCAGTTCCGTATCCCTTAGCTCTTCCCTGATAGTGTCCTCGTCCTTTGAACGAACCTTACCGGTCGGGACATCACCTGACATAAGCTTCTCATATGCGTCTTCAGGAACCTTCTCGACTGACAGCCAGAACTTGTTGTGCTTGTTCGGGGACTTGCCCAGGAACTCCTCCGACTCTCCTTCAACGGATTCTCTGTAGACAACGATAGGTTCTGAGACCTGTATATCAATACCCTGTTCCTCAAGGTATCTTTCAATCTTGGCCTCGATATGTAGCTCTCCAAGACCTGAGACAAGTGTTTCCCCTGTCTCCTCGTCTATAGATATCTTGATAGTGTTGTCCTCCTTCGCCCTCTTCTGCAGTGCCTCGATAAGGTCTGGAAGATCTGAAGTGTTCTTAGGTTCGATGGACTTTGTAACAACAGGTTCAAACACATGCTCGATCTTCTCGAACGGCTCTATTTCTTTCCCAGGCTCCACAAGAGTCTCTCCTGTGGAGTAGTCTGCTCCTGTAAGGGCAGCAATGTTGCCTGGCGGTACCTGGTCAACAGGAAGCTTTCTTGGCCCGGAGTAAATCCCGACCTTCTGAACCCTTTGTTTGGATCTGGAACCGATGCCAAATACGTCCTGACCCTCGTTAACGGTACCTGAGAACATCCTAACGGTGCATATGGTTCCTGCATGCTTGTCGCTCTCGACATTTGTAACAACTCCCACAAAGTTTCCATCCCTATTACATTCCTGCATATCCTTTCCTTCCTCTGATTCTGGATCACCATCCCATATAGAGGGTATTCTGTATTTCTGAGCTTCGAGAGGATTAACCAAATGGTTTACAACCATGTCCAGGGTTACCTCGTGTAGAGGTGCCTCCTCTGCGAGCTCTTCGTTCTTATCATTGTTAACCTTGTCTATAATATCTGCAAAGCTTATGCCTGACTTGTCCATGTAGGGCATGCTTATAGCCCAGTTGAGAAGTGCAGAACCGAACGCGACCTCTCCGTTCTTCACATTTACCTGCCAGTCCTTTTTGTATTCCTCTGGCGCAATCTTCTTTATCAGATCGTTTACCTCTGCTATGATCTTCTGGAACCTCTGCTGCATCTCCTGGGGAGACAGTTGCAGCTCGTTGATAAGCCTGTCGACCTTGTTTATGAACAGTATCGGCTTGACCCTTTCCTTCAATGCCTGCCTCAATACAGTCTCTGTCTGAGGCATAACCCCGTCCACGGCATCTACAACAACTAGAGCGCCGTCAACAGCCCGCATAGCTCTTGTAACGTCTCCTCCGAAGTCAACGTGGCCTGGTGTATCTATAAGGTTGATAAGGAATTTTTCACCTTCCAGTTCGTGAACCATGGAGATGTTAGCGGAATAGATCGTTATGCCTCTCTCCTGCTCCTGATCATCGTAGTCCATGAAGAGCTGCTCTCCTGCAAGCTGATCCGATATCATGCCTGCACGGGCAAGCAAATTGTCTGAAAGAGTGGTCTTCCCGTGGTCAATATGAGCAACTATACCTATGTTTCTGATCTGTTCTGGACTTCCGATGATCTCCATTATCTCCTCTGTCTCTTTGTCTGGCATTTAGAATCAACCTTTGTCTCTATTTTTTAACTGTGTTCTACAGACTCAAACCTGAGGTGGTAAGCTTTATAAATATAAAGAAGTCCTCCCTCTGCACTCAGTTTTTCCCACCCAACCTCCTCCCTATCGGGAAAGATTACCTCTCTGTCTCTCAGCCTCTAGAACCCTGTTAACAGACAGTATATATGCTGACTCTCTTAAGGTCTCAATTTTCCCTTCTTTCTCTTCTTCCTCTTCTTTGACTTCCTTTACATCTCTGTAGGCTTCCTTCATGTATTCCTCAAGTTTGTTCCGGACCTTTTCTTCTTTCCAGTATTCGTTGGAGATGTTTTGAAGCCATTCAAAATAGCTCACGGTAACTCCTCCAGCGTTAGCAAGGATGTCTGGGATCACCGGTACCCCCTTCTCCTTCAGGTGATTGTCCGCTTCCGGAGTCACCGGTCCGTTCGCCATCTCCAGGATTGCTGTAGCGCTCACATCGTCCACGTTCTCCTTGTGAATCTGATCCTCTATCGCTGCAGGTATGAGCACATCAACATCCATTGTCAGGAGATCCTCATTACTTATCTCTTCCACATCCTCTGCTTTGTCCAGGTCGCCGTCTTCCTCATACTCTTCAAACAGCTCCTGAACAGCTATGCCATTGGGATTGTGTATACCTCCTTCTGCATCACTCAAAGCCACTACATTGTAGCCTTTCTCGTCAAGTATCCTTGCCAGATGTGATCCGACATTTCCGAATCCCTGTATAGCAACATCAAGATCTTCCTTGTTCCAGTTCTGATCCTCTGCAAACTCGTCAAGTATTACTGCTCCTCCCAGGCTTGTTGCATAAATCCTTCCTCTTGAACCCCCGATTTTCTGTGGTTTTCCTGTTATAACTCCAGGAGACTTTTCTCCCTGAATCCTTTCGTATTCGTCCAGCATCCAGCCCATGACTTCTGGATCGGTGTTTATGTCTGGAGCAGGGATATCTCTTTCAGGACCTACAAGCTCATGGTAGTGGCTTATATAGGCTCTTGAAAGCCTCTCTAGCTCTCCTTCGGATAATT
>CAZWHR010000113.1:0-4048 GCA_964633675.1 uncultured archaeon
TTGTCGACGAGAAATAACGCCGGTAAACGTCAAAAACCGGACGTTTTCTTCGAAAATGGGTCTCAGCGAACGCCCCGCGGCGTCCTTCGATTCCCACAAACCCGTCCGTAGGTGAAACCGGAGGACGATGAAAGCAGGACGTGACTTAACGTCACGTCATCTTTCATCTGAAAGGGGGTTTCTTCCGGTCGAACTCCTTGCTGAGCGCTTGCTGAGTTCTCACTGATTGCACGCCCCCCTTTTCAAATGGGGTCATTTTATACCACGGATTTCGTTTCATTTCACTTCACTCCACCCGAGGCGCATTTCTTCTCCCCCTATCCGGACGTCGAAATTGCTTTTCCAAACCGGTCTTCTCAAATTACCATCGCCATCATTATTCTTCCCCAAGGATTTCATTCTCACGCTGCTTGATCCGAATTCTGCGTTTCACCGGATTGATCTCAATCTTGATGTAGTGCCGTTCCTTTCGAAGTTTCAAACATTTTTTTCGGGACGACCTGCATGTTCGTAATCACAGGTTCACGCACGACTCAATGTATACGCTGGTCTTCTCATGTGTTTTTAACCGTGATTTTGTAACCGGCCAGAAGACCATAACCCCCCACCGCTGATAGAATAAGATAAAGGAGGGAGCCGCCTGCGACAAAGTGCCAGAAAAGAAACGTCAGTACCCCCGTGGCCGTACCCCACCCGGCACTCAGGTCCTCGTCGAGGTTCCCGATTTGATGAAACAGGGAAACCAGCAAGACCAATACAACGATAGACACATAAGAGATTCCCATTCGTGTTATCAGGTTATCTTGTTCGGGAAAAATAGATCGAGAAACACGGCCCGGAAGCGGTTAAAAACCCCCGCAACGTCAGCGAAACGAGTTTTGCGGGAGAACACGGAGCTAACCACTGCCGATTCCGCAAGTGCATCGGCGAGGATGAATTGGCAACGCTATTCCGGACAACTTGTTTCTTCGTCCTGCAGACCTCGGACTGCGTCCGGTCATAGACAATGACGATGCGTAGAAACGGGCAAGGATCGTACCCTCCAAGGACGTTCCCCAATCAGTCGCTTGAATTCACTGTTTTATCCACCTTTTTAAGAAAATTTTCAACTTTTTTCTTTCGATCCGGAAACGATTCTGTGTACTCGTCCTCCGGTGGCCAGGTGAATGCTTTCTCCACGGTTTGATCATTTGTAGACAATCTGTACGTCCCTTTCGGGGCGATCAAATCCACATACCATTTCCCGTTTCGCCTGTACGGATAGCTGGAGCTAATGGGGACCGGCGTGTCCAGATTTTCATATTCTCTCTTTAACACGATCTCTGAAGGATATGTTGATTGCCTCGACTGATCTTTTGACGCATCTATTCGATCCAGTGAAATTGTTTTATGAGTCAGGTCCGATCTATGAAACCTGTAGAGCGGATCCTTCATTGCGTCAACCTTCGACGACCGAACTTTCTTGATTGCAATAGGCACAGAAAATGCTTTATCTGCATCCCCCGAATACGCATACACGGTCATCACCCCACCCAACGGTTCCTGATCTCCCTTCGTCTGGACCAACACCGGCTTTCGGGATCGGAACATACTGGACTCCTTTGGACGATATGCCTGTCCATTCCATCTATAGATCAGAGAAACGTAAATTGATTGTCCGGATCCCTTTTTTGACGCCACCTTCGGTACATTTCGAAACGTAATTTCGTTGATCCTGTAATCCGACTCGAAGCTCGAACCTGATTTTTTCTGTATTTTCTGAATTGCACCAAACACCTTTGAACGGAAATGAGCGGGTGCTGAACCCAGTTTCGATCGATTCTTTTTGATCCATGCCCTGACGGCCTCTATTCGTTTTTCCTTTGATAACTTTCTCCACTCGGGCCGTTTTTCAAAACGAAACTCGTATACCAGCGGACGATGCTTCTTATACCATTTCTTCTCGTACTCTTCTGCCGCTTTCCGCCACTCCTTCCGTTTTTTGTCCCGGATCTTTCTCCACCAGGTCTGAATTTCTCGACCAATTTCCCGAAGTGACGTCCCCTGGAAATACCTCTGATGCAGGTTAAAATGACTTCCTACTGCCCGACTTAATTTCTTTCCCGCTTTCGAGCGGATTTCCGCTGGGCTTCCTCTCCCTTCCGGGTGTAACAGGAGATCGATTGCCTCCTCAACCTTTTGTTGTGCTTCGGATCTTGTAAGTTTTTTTGGCCGGGCGTCTTCCGGAATCTGCTCCTTCCAATCCGAGGATTTCCCACCGTTTTCTTTTCCTTTCTCCTGTTCCTCGTCGGATGTCGTGCGAGTAGTCCGTTCCCTCCCTTTCCCGGTAGCATTTTCAACGGACGGAAACGGATCCGTGCGATTGTAAATCTTTTCAACCTGTTCCTCAGGCTTATTGGTTGCTTGATCCGTAAAGGCAACACCGGGGGCATATAATACTTTTAACCAGGCTACTGTTTTTTTGCTCGTTTTCGCCACCTGGTAGATTTGCGGTGCGAGTTTTTTCTGCTTCTTCCTGCAGAACAATCGAAACCTCTGATATACCTGTTTCTTTGTGTCTCCAGCATCTGACGATTTAGCTTCCAAATTCGTCCACAGTTGTAGCCGCTGATCCGAAAGCGTTTGAAGAAACCCACAGATCAAATGGGTCGCGGCGAGCCATCTAAATCTTTTCTCGCCGGTATGTGCGTAGCCTAATCTTTGCATCGTATTGATCCGTTCTCTGTTAAACGTCAATGATTGTTTCTTAAGCTTTCTCCTGTAGAATGCCGGCTTTCTCACGGACGAAGCTAAAATGGAATCTTCTACATTTTTACTTTCTGAAAGATAAACATAAGGCAAATACATTGCCTTAATCTTATTTTTAATATCCGCTGACCACTTTTTGAAGTTCGTTAAAACCTTCATTGCAACCCTTGGTGAAAAACCACGTTCCCTTAGCTTTCTTATCACTTCATCCTTTTGACCACGACCTGTTTCCTTTTTTCTGTCTGGCATCGTGTAGTATCTGAGAAACCAACCCTGGACAATACTTAAAAACCCATGAAACTGATGAAAGCCCGCCCCTCCCTCTTCCGAGGAAAGTACTTTGTTTTCCCTACCTTCCAGAAAGCCAAGTAAATCAATTTTTATTGGTGTTAATTTTATCCCTCCTACCGATTCCCCCTTGAGTGCATATTTATCTGCCTTCATATCTTCTCGCGGGAGAGGAGAAGCCCATGTGTAATAGGCTGCAATCAAATGATACATTTTCACTATTTCACGATCCGAAAGCTTACCTCTGTGTTTAGAGATGTAATTTTCTATAATCTTTACTGCTTTTTTTCTTTTAAATTTTTCCTCATTGTGTACATCAAATTTCGTGTAAGGTTCGAGTTTTTTCTTTAGATGTTCAAAAGAAGGATTTGGAGGTTCGGCCGCTACGACCGAAACAAACAACACACAAGTAAGAACACATATTAGAGGTATCAAAAAAACGTAACGTTTCATATCTGCACTCCAGAAGAAAACGAATGGTGACATAATATCATTCCGAACTAGAACTGCGCTCAGTGACCCTCAATCTCACATTCGATACCGAATACTTTATCAATCCTGGAATAATTGATGAGTAAGCCTTTTCCCTTAAGTTTGAACCACCAATAATAGTACCAGCTGGTATAAACTTGTTACCTTTTACGGTCGAGAGTATACCAAAAATAAAAGAGGCTCGCTGTTCATCACCTGCAGATTCTGTGACTGTACCTCTGGCCGAATGTGAATTTTTCTTGAAGTTCTTCGTTATGTTGGCATTGTTACGTATATCAAAAATTCCTACTTCACTAGTTGCGTCATTGCAACAAATATCATGCCAATTAGAACTCTTTACAAATTCATATGTTTTCGATTTTCCCAAAGCGGCCCCCTTCTTATTGGATGAAAGAGTTATGGGTGTTAAAACGGAAGGTGATTCTGCTAAGAATGCCCATCCGGCAGCTGCAGTTGCCTCTTGCAGGTCTACACCCTTAAAGGTCTTACTGACAGTAAGACCAAGTCCCTTATAACTAAC
>CAZWHR010000114.1:0-3949 GCA_964633675.1 uncultured archaeon
GACTTGACGCTCCAGACTAGGATTACGCATGATTGCAGCCGCTGATCTGGGGGGATCTTAGTGAGCAAGTACGATGAACTAGATGCCTATACGGAACTGGAACAATCAGTAGCCGAAGATCTTGACAGAGCACTAGCCAAACGTGGTTTCACAGTAACACACAATGGGACTAGCGAGACTCATGCGCCGGGTGGGAGACCAGACATCATTGCAGAAAGTGAAGAGCTGGTTCTTCTATTTGAGGTTACAAAAAGGAAAAAATCTCAGCAGGACGATGAATTCCAGAGAATTAGAGACCATCTAGTCAAAACGAAAGAGCGGAGTGGAGGCAGACACTGTTTTTGTGTGTTCTCGTCACCAGAAACTGCGATGCGAACAATTGACAGCATTCGAGACTTCAATCTTCAACGAGATGCAGAAGGCGCAGAGGACATGAAGATCCTTCCTTTAGTATTTGAAACTTTAGAACTGTGGTGTGAGAAGTTAACAGCGAGCGAGAAGGATCTTTATCCAATACCGAATTTGCTGAAAGTTTTTCAGCGATATGACGAATATGCAGATGATCTTCGTGTTAGAAAGCTTTTGATTGAAGAAGTATTCCCTCACGATGAGTTGCTCTCAGAACAGCTGGAAGAGGAAGAGAAGGAACATGATCGTTTCACGCTAGAATCACTAATTGATGACTTGGATAACATGGCGAACTATATGCGGGAGAATGGCATAGCAACTGCTCAAGCCACAGTTGACACGGTCATTTATCTTGTCTTTCTCAAGTTGTTTGAAGAAAAGAGGGAAGCGAACAAACAGTGGAACCGTCTTCGTTCTGTTGAGGACTTCAAGAAATATCAAGGTTCGATCGACGAGAAAACCCGCTTAGCCCGCAGGGCAATCCACAAGCTGTTCCAGACAGTAAGAGACCAACAGGAATTCATTGAGAGTGAGATGTTCACAAGCAGCGACGTACTCCCCTCATCATTGACTGATGACTTCATCGAGGAATACTTCATTCCAACTCTCCGTTATCGGTTTTATGGCACCCGAATTGACGCATTAGGTGCTGTGTATGAGGTTTTGTCTAGACGAGCTTCTAAGGATGTACGAATAGGACAGTTCTTCACACCTGAGAATGTTGTTAGTTTCATGGTGCAGCTGGCAGAACTTCAACCCAATAGTCACGTCTTGGATCCCGCATGCGGAACCGGTAGATTTCTGATCTATTCTATGCACGACATGCTACAGAAGATCAAAAAGACAGCAGGCGAACACATTGATAAAGAGAATGAGAGCCGGGAAATCCGCTATGAACGACTTTGGGGTGCCGACATTGATAGCCGTATTGCTAAACTTGCAAAAATGAACATGTGGATCCATGACGACGGGAAATCGAATATCTTAGGTGGTAGTAATTACAACGGGCTCACGCTGTATAGCTTGAAGGTTGATAAAATCGGAACATTCGAGGAAACCTTTGATCACGTTCTGACTAATCCACCTCTTGGTGATCTCAATTATCAGAATATTGACTTCGTTGGTGATGATGTTGATAAAGAGCAGAGAACCAATCACACACTAGAACTCATGCCTATTCTTCCATTCAAGAGTGAAACACGGGAACGCCGTGATCAGATCGCTGATAGACTGAAGAATCACAAAGAAGGTTTGACGGAGCTTCTCGAAGAAGCGGAGGATCTTAAATCGGAAGTGGTAGAAGAATGGGAGCAACTGAATCAGGAGACAAATACGAAGGAGAATCGCACCCGAAAGAAAGAACTTGAGAGACGGGACGATGTCAGATCCTATAAATCTCTACTCACAAGGATTAAGAGCAAGCGTCAGACTATTGATAAGAATAAGGAATTGCTTGAAGGCCTAGATGCACAGATAAGAGCAGGAATTGAAGATAAGACCATCACTGGGAACAAAATGAAGGGTGGTGCTTTGTTCCTTTCCAGTATTTGGCATTATCTCAAGCCAAATGCTTTCCCAAGTGCCCCACCTGAATGGCGGGGAGGAAAGTTGTTGACTATTCTAGATGAGGGGATCCTGAATACGGATGACTATTCAGACACCCGTGATTTCCTTCGAACACACTTCTATATCAAGGCGATCATCTCCTTGACCAGAGATGCGTTTGTTCCGGTTTCGAGTAGTACAACAAAAACATCAATTCTCTATGCGACAAAAAAGACTGATCTACAGGCTAAACAGAAGGAGCCCATCTTCTTTGCCCATGCAGAGAAGGTTGGGCTTACGACGACGGGGAAAGTATGTGAGAACCATCTTGAATCAATACTTGCGAGTTACATGGAATTCCAGGAAGCCATCAAGAACTCATATGTCGATCAGGAATTCCTGCCTAGTAAGTTCGAAGAACAGGATGTTCAGATCGGTGACCTGAATGTTTGAATACTCACATACGTGGTATAGGTTGCCTTCAGAATTGAGGGGCAACAGGCTTGACGCGCTTCACAATGACTCCATCTTTGATATCGTAGAGTCGACAATTGGGCGATCATCTTTGCCTTTTCTTCCTCTCCATGAAGTGTCTGAATCTGTCAATGATCGACGAAATCCACTTGAGAAACCTTATGAAGAGTTCCTTTACGTAGATATTGCTGGTGTCGACACGCTCCGTGCAGTACCTCGCCCTCGCCGCATGCTTGGCAAGGACGCAACCAGCTCTCGAATGCGGCAAGTGATGTACGAGGGTCACATTCTCTTGTCAAAAACCCGTCCAACAAGAAATGCGATTTGCGTTGTCCCCCCTGAACTAGACAATCAGATTTGCTCGACCGGGTTCGAGGTTCTTCGGCCCTATTCAGCAATCCGTCGTGAGTTCCTCCTCTTGGCACTGCGAACTGAGCTTACCAGGATGCAACTTGAAAGCTTGTGTAGCGGATCTGGATATCCTGCCATCAACCCAGAGACTGACCTACCCGCTGTACTGATCCCGTGTCCAGGATTAAGTGAACAAGACCGAATCTTAGAGGAAGTGACGACGATCCGAGAGGAAGCCACGCAACTCGATGAAGAGGCTTCAGAAATCCGACAAGAGATTGATGAGATCCTCACCAGCAAGATGGATATATCATATAGAACTGCTAAGCATGCTTCCTGCTTTTCAAGGGAGGGCAAGGAAGGTCAATCATTGGCATTCTTCCGGTGGCCCCAGGAAGTATCCGATCGACTGAATTATCTCTTCTATCATCCAAAGACCACTGAGATCATGACGCAATTGACAGACAACTACTCTACAGTCCATTTAGGCGAGATTTGCATGTGTCCAATTTACCGGGGAGTTCAACCACAGTACTCTGAAAACGGAAGCTACAGAGTACTGAAGACGGCTCAGCTACAGAATGAATATTTAGATTACGATCATGCACCACGCATTTCCCACGAATTCTTTAACGAACAGGCTGAATGGCAGGTCCGAGAAGGCGATATTCTGATTGCCTCGACAGGATATGGATCGCTTGGGAAGGTTGACATTTATGATAGATCAACACCATCACTCGTTGATGGTCACATTTCTGTTCTCCGTGTTAGTGCTGAATATGATCCATATTTCATCGCATATTTTCTGAGATCCATATTTGGGAAGACCCAATTTGATAAGTGGTTTAACGGTTCTTCTGGCCAAATAGAAATCCAGCCAGAAGATTTGGGGCGATTCATTGTTCCGAGCGCCTACGATGGTGGAATACCAATTGACCAGCAGAACGAGATTGCCTATCTTATCAGTAATATTATTAGAAACTCCCTGGAACTGGAAAAGAGAGCCGAGAGTAGATGGAATATGTTGATTACTGAATTTTCGTCCCAAATTGTTTAGCGACTCTGTTATGAGCCTACTGTCATTCGTCCTCTTCTATGCAGGCCCTATGATTCCAATCTTCATCAGGTTTTCAATCTCGAAAAGACCAAAGTATTGCCCAGCGTAGACAAC
>CAZWHR010000115.1:0-3906 GCA_964633675.1 uncultured archaeon
AAACATAAGCCGAAGCTATTACGAATCCATCCTTTTGTATTCAAACAAATCATCCACCCGTCTTCTCTCCCTTCCCTCACGGTCGGGGTTCCGTTGTTTCCGTTGAGGCACGCGTTTCTTCAAAAACTGAACCCCGACACGTACAACGTTCCAATGAAACTGAACCCCGACATGTACAGCTTTCCAATGACACTGAACCCCGACCGTGAGGGAGGGGATCTATAATCACAAACAACGCCGATTCCACACCTCCGCTTTTCCCCCAGCTTACACCGAACAACTAACACGCCCTCTTTTCAGATGGGGTCTAACACGCAGGAACCGTCACTCCGTCGTCACCACGTCCCGATCGCCTTCGATTGCGGATTTCAGGGTGTGCCATGCAAGCGTGGCGCATTTTACACGAACGGGATACTCCCGAACGCCGGCAAGCACCTCCAGCTTTCCCAGCCCTTCCGTATCCGGCTCCTCGTCCGTTTCCGTGGTGACCATGGACGTAAACGTATCGAACAGCTCGAGTACGTCTTCACTTTCTTTCCCTTTCGCGATCTGAGTCATAAGCGAGGCGGAGGCTCGGGAAATTGCACAGCCGTCCCCCTCGAAAGAAATATCTTCAATTTTCTTTCCCTTCTCCCCTTCGAATGTAACATACACGTGGAGGTGATCCCCGCAGAGCGGATTGTCCCCTTCCACCTCACGGTCCGGCTCTTCAATTTCACGAAAATTTCGCGGACTGCTGTGATGGTCCAGGATTACCTGTTGATACAGATCTCGTAATTCGTCCATGGAAAAATCATCCAACCGTTACTTGTTCAACTCGAATTCGTGCAATCAAAACGTCACGCCCGCGTCCTTCACCGTCGCGGCTCTCCTCCTGCAGTGCAACGCGGGATCCCAGTGATACCATGAGTCGCATTTTCAAACCCGACAGCGTATTACGGGCTTCGTCAACATTGAATTTACGGGTTCGATCGAAACAACCCCGAAGGGGTTCTGGATGTCAGCCCGGGGTTCACAGAACCCTGGGAAAGATGGGACAACATTCCCCGCGAACCCTGAAAGGGTTCCGGAGTTCCGTTTGAGATTCGTTCGGAACCCATTCAGGATTCTTCATTGGATATATTCGTATTTCTTCTACCCGTAAATTCAATGTTGACGAGACACTAGGAGACTGCTGAAAAACCCCACCAAATTCATCGTAAATTGTGTATAAACAAATTGCGAATGCTCTGACGAATGATATAATAGAATTCAACCGGATGATTTGAAACCAAAAATCCTATTAAGCGATGCTCACGAAAGAAAACAAGCAAAAAAGCTTTTTCGATCCCGAACAGATCTGTGGGAATCTGATTGAGGAAGACAGTTTTTATCATACGCTGCACAAATTTGGGTCGGCCATCATCTCGGATGAAGATTTTGAGCCCATGTACTGTGAGGACAACGGCCGCCCGTCGGTACCGCCGGTGATCATGGCGAAAGTGCTGCTGTTGCAGCGGTATGATGATGTGTCCGACCGAGAAGCGGCGGCGCGTGTACGATTTGACATCCGATGGAAGCATGCACTGGGGGTTAAGGTCAACTGGGAAGGATTTCACCACACGATGCTTGCGCATTTTCGTGCCCGGTTGCTTGCCCATGACATGGAAGGCATTGCATTCAAGAACCTGAATGAGTTGGCCGCCGAACTTGGGTTGATCGAACCGGATCATCTGCACGCGATTGATTCGTCGCATATCCTGGGAGCCGCTCAGGTGAAGGACACCTACGAGTTAATTCGTGACGCGATGGCGAAGGTGATAGAGGGAGTAGAAGAGATACAGGAAGGGCGTGCCGAAGAAGAACTTGGGAAAAAGAAAGCAGAAACCTACCGGGACAAGCAGAAGGCGGATATTGACTGGCACGACGAAAACCAGCGGCGACAGCAGTTGCAGGTGCTGGTGGAGGATGCCTGTGGTCTTCTGGAGGTAGCCGATGGTGAAGGTCTACCGGAGGAAAGCGATGCCGGAAAAGCGGTAGGGTTGCTGGAGAAGATTCTACGTCAGGACATTGAATTTCCCGGACAGCAAGGTCCGAGGACGTATAAACGAGGGGATAACAAGGAGGAACAAATCAGGGGGTCCGACAAACAGGAAGTTGGCAGCACAAAAGAAAAGCAAGAGAAGAAAGAAGAGAAACATGAACAACAAAAAGAAGACCAGAAGGAACAAAAGAAAGAACAGAAAGAGGTGGTGGAGGTGTCGATCAAGCAGGGCGTAAGCGAAGATCGGATGATGAGTGTGGTGGATCCTGAGATGAGGCATGGGAGGAAATCAAGCGCCCATCGGTTTAATGGATACACCGGTCACATAATGGAAGATCTTGATGCGGGGTGGATCAATCAGGTGATGATCGGGCAAGCCAACAGCGGAGATGGGGACGTGGGCACCGAGCCGATCCAGCAGGCCGAAGAGCAGACCGGATACCGACCGAAGGAAATATTGGGAGATATTGCCTATGGCACAGCGGACAACCGTGTTGATTATGAGGAGCTTGACGTGGATTTGATATCGCCGGTACCGGAAACGACAAACGCTCATGGGAACTACAGCAAAGACGAGTTTGACATTGATCTGGAGGCTGGAGAGGTGACCTGTCCGGCCGACAGAACCACAGACGAGTGGGTATGGGCTCGAGACGGGGAGGGGAGGAAGGTCAAAACGTATAAATTTGACAAACAGGATTGTGACGCCTGTCCTGTAAGAAGTGAGTGTACCAGTGCAGTAAATGGAAGGAACATTACACTCAATTATCACGAAGAGAAGCTGCAGGAGGATCGAGCGTACCAGGAAGGTGAGGAATTTCAGGAGAAATATCCTCGACGTGCGGAGTGTGAGCGGAAAGTAGATGAAGTGATGAACAGACACGGTATGAGGCAGAGTCGATATATCGGGAAACGAAAGACCCGGATGCAGATGAGCTGGACGGCAGCGGTTGTGAACCTGAAACGGCTTCCGGCATTGATCAAAGAGAACCTTGAGAAGGTGGTCCAGCAAACAGGGTATGCCCTGGATGAGTTGAAACAGGAAATATCCCCCAAATTGACCCCGACATAAGAGAAAATGAACGAATTCTCGTCAAAATTTGTTCATTAGGAGGAAGGGACCCAGCTACGAAAACGAAAAGTCTTGAATACTGAGAAATAACGGAACGTTGTCTGTAGAGCAAGGAGGGTAACACCTCAGGATCGACAAATCTCAGCGTTTTCAGGTGGGGTTTTTCAACAGCCTCCTAGCCTGAATTTTTCAGAGAAAAATTCAGGCTAATTCCCGTTTACGCTTCGTCCTCCGACTCGTCCGGTGTGTCGATCAGGTCCGGGCGGTGTTTTTGTGTGATGTGATTCCGTTGGTTCTGACGCCATTCCCGGATCGCTTCGTGATCTCCGGAAAGGAGAATCTCCGGTACTTCCATCCCTCGGTACGCACGGGGACGGGTGTACTGGGGGAAATCCAGTTTACCGGTGGTAAAACTTTCTTCCTCGAGCGACTCCGGCTCTCCGACCACGCCCGGTATCAGACGGGAGACGGCGTCGACCAGTACCATGGCAGCAAATTCACCCCCCGAGAGTACGTAATCTCCGATCGAGAGTTCGATCAGGTCTAACCCTTTTCGAATCCGTTCGTCGAATCCTTCGTAATGGCCGCAGATAAGTAGAAGCGGGGATTGATCCTCGGCAAAATCCTCCACCCTTGATTGATCCAGGCGGTTTCCTCGTGGGGAAAGGAGGACGGGTTGTAACTTCTCCCCATACGTTTCCCGAAGATCTTCGACCGCTTCGAACACCGGCTCCGGTTTGATCACCATGCCCGGTCCTCCGCCGTACGGTCGATCATCCACGTTGTCATGTTTTGACGTACCCCATTCCCG
>CAZWHR010000116.1:0-2279 GCA_964633675.1 uncultured archaeon
ATTCGGCTCTTCTACGTGGGTGTTGGATTCCTGTTAGAGCAGTTATGGATCGTGTTGCAATGGGGGGTGCTCGCCCGGCCACGGCGTGGCGGGCGAGCCCTCCCGGTTGAGTTCACGTTCGGCGATGCGTTTCTCCACGGGATCGAAGAGGTGTTAGACGACGAACTCGGCTGGAAGAAGAAACGTCAAACGAACGGCGTCGGGCTCCCGGCAGGGTGCGAGCACGGACTCGGCTGAGCCGCCTCGCTTCAGGCGAAGCGAGGCTGGCGAGGAGCGATAGCTGTGTTCTGAGTGTCGTCTGAGCGACGGTCACAGCGGGAACAAGTGGATGATTCGACACGTTTGCGATTTCCCAGAGCGTTCCTGGGTGGCTTCGTCTTGTTTCGGCTTCCTCCCGGCGTGAGACCGGACTTTTGCTGCCGCCATTATCGATAGAGTGGACAACTAGCGAATGTATTCTAGTGAGTGCTCATAATACAGATCAAGGACATCCCGCACTACCGATCTAAGTTGGTCAATCTCTCTCTGATTCTTATGGTTGTTCGTCGTATTCGACAGCCGTCGCGGACCTTTGTCTGATTTTCCATCATTCCCAGCATCAGAAGCGACGGTTCCGAACATATACCAAAAATAAGGGACGGTCAAATCTAGGTCACGACGATTAGTCGCCTTGTGAACCAAATAGAGGAGTTTATTCACGGCCTTGGAAGGGAGGGTATCATATTTATTCTCCTCCCGAAGCAGCCGTACAACGGCATCTAACGCTGGGTTTGACATATTTGTATTCCCTTGTTGAGAGACTATAGATGTAGGGGGTCCAAGACCGATGACCGCTGGGAAATGATTTATAGCCAGAGAAAGTACCTACTCATGTGCCATATCGGTCTCCAACGAAGCGTGAAGCTCTTCCCCAAGTCGGGTTCGATTATGCTGACGCTATAGAGGAATTCATGGATGCACGTGGATACGAACGGCGGACTCGCGCAGAGAACACTGGGGAAGGAGAAGATATGATCTTTGATCCGAAACTTGGAAACAAATCATCTGTTGTCGCGGAGGCCAAGTATCGGAGTGAAGGTAATGTATTCAGTCCGAATGACTATAAAATAGGGTTTGCCGAACGTTTTCGTCAGTGGGAAGGCGGCGCATATGAAGGATATAAATTCTATATCTTCGTGTCCGAGATCTCGAATGAACCCCTCTGGAAGGATTTGTTTTATCATATCGACACCGATGCTATAGAGACATTTTACACGAAAATGCGGGACGAAGCAACAGGCAACCTTGCGGATTATTTGAGGACTCACGGTCCATCGATGTTCGCTCAGTTCGCCCAAAATACAGTTGTCTGGGGTGATTATGGAATGAGTGATTTAATTCGGATCGCCCGACGAGAAAGGACATCCGACGAAGGAGACTATAAACCATACTTACAATCGTATGAGACAAAATATGAATCCTGCAACCTGAGTTCTAATCTACTACGAATCACAAATTTACCGGATTCACTGTATCGAATTCCAGCAGTCGAAGGAACCGATACCAGGTCGTTCTATCGTCAATTCAACAACCGGAATCATCCGGTATATTACCATAAGGGTTTCATCTACTCGTTGCTCCCTTTGGAAGCGCTTACTGAGGACACTCTTGACTTTTGTCAGACTGAAGATATCAAAACGTACTCGTTCAACCCCTGGGCAAATGAAGATCCAGATACATGGCAGATTGATGCTGCCAAGGCATTGCTTCGGGGTGTCCTAACGATGGCAGCTCTACAAAACGATGCCCATGTAACCCGCAAACGGGACGATATTCGGATCTACATGATACACGATGGGAGTGATATTGAGATCAATAACAGGTGGCTCACGCAGGAATTGGACCATCACTCAGAGATACGCCATCGCACGATCAGCCTGCACGTGAAGCGATTCGCTGATTCATATTACTACGCCTTTACCCCACGACAGGAATTCACCAAAGATGGACGTATACCGGTGTCTGGCAAGCGAAAAAGGGAACTTGTAGCTGATTTCTCACCCTCACGGTTCCCCCAAAACGAGCGGAAGAGGCAAACAGTTGATATCTGGGAGCATATTTTGAATCCAACTCAATCGCTCCTCTGGATGCAACAGCCACAACCTCTCCGAGAAATTCGGTGGGAGCGGGTTGCTGGCCTCACGTTGCCTGGCATTCGCCCACCCCGGACGCCGGATGAACGGGACGAGGAACCGGTCATCAATCCCGCGCGACGCGGCGTCCTCCTCGTCAATCAGGAA
>CAZWHR010000116.1:2289-3905 GCA_964633675.1 uncultured archaeon
ACGAACTAATCAGCGATAAGATCATGTCGGGGACGGATTCTGGCGAAGAGCATGACTGGTACAACGTAACAAATCCTGACCGCCATGACTGAACCACAATTCCGTCTCAAACGATTCGACGAACCGGACATTCAGTTCGCTGACGGCTCAGCCGTCTCTCCCAAGCGAGGACTGTTTAGACACGGACCCCGACTGAAAAACGCTGGCCATCATACAATTAATGTGGGTGTGATCGGCGATGAAGACTCAATCCGTCTGTTGAACGACCTCTTCACCCGGATGGAGGGGATCATCCACCCAGATCTCGAAGAAAGAGATGAAGACGAACGAAAGATCCGTCCATGGCGGGTCCCGTATCCCGGGGCTAATCCGGATTCCCGGCTTAATGTCTCAATCCGTCTCCGGGATCGGTGGAAAGCACCGGTCGGTCGAGACGTATTGATGGGCCTTGAGACAGAAGAAACCGTTCGAGACAAGATGGAGTCATTTCTTGATGACTTAGAAGAAGATCTCAGCTTCTTAGCTGGCGACGATCCGGAGCCCGACGTTATCGTCATCTGCATCCCACCCAAGGTGATGGATGAATGTACGCCTGAAGACCAAGACCATGCTAACGTCAGTGCTGATGGGAGCGATCTCCGCAATCGGATCAAACTTCTAGGGATGGAGAATAATATCCCGACACAACTCATCAAACCCTCTACACTCAACATTAATTCAGAACGACAACGCGCGTCCAGAGCGTGGAACCTCACTGTTGGTTTGCTCTACAAATCCCAACGGGGGCATCCGTGGAAGACCAAGCATCTGGAGGAAGGAGCTTGCTATGCTGGAATTTCGTTTTATCGAGTACGGGATGACGGGGACGAGAACATTGTCCGAGCTGCCCTCGCTCACGTCTTTGCCCGAAAGGACTACAACATAATCCAGAGCGAGCCGATGGAAAATCTAGAGGAGGATCGAAATGGGCGACCTCACCTTTCGACCGAGGGTGCAAAACAAATTGTGAACAGGATTATCGATTATTACCAGCAGCGGAATCGGGGTCGGAAACCCGAACGAATAGTTTTGCATAAGACATCTCCGTTCTGGAAGGACGAACGAACCGGATTTATTGACGGAGCTGCCAATGTGCGTATCAAAGATTTTGTCCATATCAGAACACGCAATACAGGCGTCCGGCTTTTTCCAGACGGCAAGTTCCCACCACTCCGCGGTACACTTCTGAGTCTTCCAACCGAGGATCGCCATTATCTCTATACGACTGGGTACACGCCTGAAATGACGACATACGAGGGGAGCAACATTCCAGAACCGATTGAAATCCGGCCCGACCAACAATGTGAAAGCAGTAGTGACAAAATTTGCGAGGAAATTCTGTTCCTTACGAAGCTTGACTGGAACACATCTGATTTCTCAGTAAAAGAACCGGTTACACTCAAAGTGTCAAGAAAGGTTAGTAAAGTGCTTTCAGAGGTAGACGCTGACCCAAGTGAGGCAAGCACTCAATACTTCTACTACATGTAGTGAGAGGATACAACCTACTGATCCAGTAATTCGCTGAAACTCACCGGTCCGAAACGCCCTCTCGCTCCTTATCGCAACGCTACTCTCGT
>CAZWHR010000117.1:0-3870 GCA_964633675.1 uncultured archaeon
ACGCCTTCGTGAGACTCGCATCCGGGTCGTTGCCCTCATCGCCTATGCCTCCGGCGCCCCGAGCGCTAGCGAGGAAGTACTCTTGGGGTGCATGGGCTGCTTCGGGCGCCTACCGGCTGCTTCGTCTCACTGTGGCTCGTCACGCGAGTTCATGAATTGTCCAGGCTTATTGGCCTTTCATTGGGACCGTTCGCCCCCACCCGTGCGAGCGGCTACGATACCCTAATTACTGGCAGCACTAACGCTGGCACGACATGGACGTCACGCTCAAGATCGAACGGTACGACCCGGAACAGGATGATGAGGCCCACTGGGAGACCTACGAGGTAGAGGCCGATCCGACCGACCGCGCCCTCGATCTGCTCAATCACGTGAAGTGGCACATCGACGGTTCACTGGGCTTCCGGAAGAGCTGTGCCCACGGAGTTTGCGGCTCGGACGCCATGCAGATCAACGGGGAGAACCGGCTCGCCTGTCAGGTGCTCGTCGAGGATCTCGTCGGGGAGAGCGGCGGTACGATCAGCTTCAAACCCCTTCCCTCGGTACCGGTCATCAAGGATTTGGTGATCGATCAGACCGGCTTCTTCGAGAAGTACAAGGCGGTCAAGCCGTGGCTGATGAACGACTCGGCGCCCCCCGAGCGGGAGCGGACGCAGAGCCCGGAGGAGCACGAGAGGATCGAGGAGGCGACCAAGTGCATCATGTGCGGGGCCTGCAGCCAGTCCTGCCCGAGCACCTGGGCGGATCCGGACTTTTTGGGACCCGCCGCGCTGCTGAAGGCCTACCGGTTCGTCTTCGACACCCGCGATGAGGGGACGGCCGAGCGGCTCGAACAGATCGACTCCAAGGAGGGTCTCTGGAAGTGCTACACGATCTTCAACTGCGTGGAGGCCTGCCCGAAGGACATCGACATCACGAAGGCGATCTCGGCGCTCAAGCGGAAGTCCGTGTCCGAGCGCTCGGCCTGAGATCAGCCTGATACCTGCAGCTCCTGTCCGGGGCGGATGGTGTTGCCGCGCAGGTCGTTCCACTGCTTGAGCTGACGGACCGTCACGCCGTGTTTGTCGGCGATCACCGATAGGGAATCTCCGTAGCGGACCTGGTAGGTCTGGTCGGCGCCGGCGTTCTCGGAGTCCGGATAGATGGTCAGCTGCTGGCCGACGTGAATCCGGGAGCCGGAGATTCGGTTCCAGCGGCGGATCTCGGAGGTTCCGACGCCGTATCGCACGGCGATCTCACTGATCGTATCGCCCGGCCGCACGCGGTAGGTCACCGCGTCGCCGGAGGTTTCGGCCTGGGCCCGCTGGCCCGCCTCCTTCGAGGTGTAGATGGTCAGCTCCTGGCCTACCTGGATCATGTGTCCGTGCAGGTTATTCCAGTCGCGAAGGTCGCGGACCCACACGTCGTGCCGATCGGCGATCTCGATGATCGTGTCGCCGGGCCGGACGCGATAGGTGATCTTATCCGGTTGTTCGGCGGATTCGGCCTCGCTGGCGGAGGCGGTTTGAGCTTCCTCGTCTTCCGCGTCCTCTTCGGCCGTCTCTTCCTCCTCGCTCGCCCGCACGTCGGCGGGTTCGTCATCGGTCTCGGCCGTGGATTGGCTCGCGGCTGAGGAGGACGCGCGTTCGTCCTCGTCGGCGGTGCCGTTGGCCTCGCTCGCCAGCTGCTCGATGGAGGTCGACGGCCCCGATCCGCCGCTGCCGGAAGCCGAGGCCAGCCGGATCGGCCGGATCTCGTTCGTCTCATAGCGGACACTCACCGGCTGCGCGTCGGCCACCTGCTCGGAGGAACCCTCGTCGTAGGAGGGTACCGGGATCATCAGCTCTTGGCCCACGCGGATGATGTGTCCGCGGATTCCGTTGGCTCGGCGCAGGGCACCGATGGACACTCCGTACTGCCCGGCGATCTCCCCGAGCGTGTCGCCGCTCTTGACCCGGTACCGCTTCACGGTGCGCTTGACCTTGTCGGGAAGCTCGGCGTAGGCCTCGGCGAACTCGCTGTAGTTCCCGAGGGGGATGCGGATTTCGTAGGCGCCGTCGGCCGGCGGAGTCGTCCACCGGCGCAGCTCCGGGTTGAGTGCCCGGATCGTCGCCTCGGTCGTCTCGGCCAGGTCGGCGATCGTCTCGAGGTCGATCATCCCCGTGATGGGCACCCGGTCGTACTCGTAGTCGGGTCCCGGCTCGACCTCCTTCAGGTCGAACTTCTCCTGATTGGAGACGACGAGGGAGGCAGCGACGTACATCGGCACGTAGTTACGCGTCTCGCGAGGGAGGTACTCCCAGGCGTCCCAGAAGGACGGATTCTCGACGCCTTTATACCGACGCGCCAGGCGGAGCGCCTTCTGCATGTTTCCCTGACCGCAGTTGTAGGCACCGATGGCGATCAGCCAGTCGTCGAACATCTTGTACAGATGCTTCAGGTGCTGAGCGGCCGCCCGAGTCGAGGCCTCCGGGTCGCGGCGCTCGTCCACCCAGTGGTTGATGCGTAAATCGTAGAGCCGGGCCGTTCCTCGCATGAACTGCCACATTCCCACGGCCGAGGCCCAGCTCTGGGCACGCGGGTTGAGACCACTCTCGATCATGGCGAGGTACTTGAGTTCGCTCGGTACCCCCTCCTCCCGAAGCACCTTCTCGATCATGGGAAAATACGTCGAGGACCGGCTCATCCAGGTGTAGAGGTGCTTGTCCGGATCCTCGAGGAGATAGGAGATGCTCTGCTTCACGAGTCGATTCACGTCCATCGGCACCGTCGTGGTCATAGACGGGATGGACGGGATCATCACGTCCTCCAGGAGCGGCTCCTCGAGTTGCTCCAGGGAGGCGAAGAGCGTATCTCGGTACGAGAAGATCGATCCCTTGGCGATCGTGACGGAGTCCCGCGATCCGTAGTATCCTTCGTACTCCTGGACGATCGACTCGTACAGGGAACGGAAGCGCGGATGGGCCCGAGCTTTCGGTTCGCGGGCCAGGCGCCGCAGTTCCTGCATCGTGCGCGTCAGCAGTCGCTCGAACTTGTCACTCCGACCGGCGGCGTCGGCCTCGATGAGCTGCGCCTTCTGCCGATACAGCTGAGCGATTCGTCGGGAGAGGGAGCGGTTCGAGAGCGGGTCTTGCATTGAACCGGGCAGCAGCTCTCCGAGCTCGGTGCTGGTCGGCAGGTCGGCCGGCGGCTGAGCCGGTACGAGCTCGGGATCGGGTGCTTCACCCGGTTCACTGGTGGGGCCGTCGGCGTTCTGGGCGTGGGTGCCGGTGACGGTGCATGCTGCGAGTAGCAGCGCGATCACACCGATGCGCAGCGATCCGAACACGGAATGCATGGCCATGAAGGGGAGCGAGGGGTTCACGAGTCGGGAATGTGTACCCGGGCGAGGATAGTGCCTTCGCAAGAATAGCGCCAACGACCGATGAGACCGGTCGGACGACCTGATGATGCGAGATCGAAGGTCCCGGTGGGATGCGAACCGAGTCCGCGTGATACGATAAAGAACTTCCGTCCCACGCGCAAGGAATTCGTGGGTATTAAGAGGCCGTTTCTTCGCGATAGCGAGCCTCCACCAGGTCGGTGAAGGTAACCGCCGGTTCGCTGTAGATGTCGACCTTGTGGGGGATGAAAACCTCCTCTGCAATCAGGCTGGAGGCCTGCTGCCAGCTACCGACCTGTTCCAGTTGTCGAAGTGTGTGTTCGTATTTATCTGTGGATCCGTCGAATAGTTTATCCACAAATCGTCGCCTCTGATCGGATGGGATCGTCCCGATAATCTCCGCTTCAAGCTGATCCAGACTGCTTGGCTCGGTCGTCTGCGGACCCCCGTTCCCGGACGGGCCCGCCGGATTTCGCCGTTCGGCGGGGGTGTCGTCGGGTGCTCGAGAC
>CAZWHR010000118.1:0-3803 GCA_964633675.1 uncultured archaeon
AACGCCGACGATTCGCCGCGCGACTGGATTCTGTCCCAGGGCGGCGATCCGGCCGCGTTCCGAAAACAGCGTGTGGTCCCGAAAAAAACCTTCGATAAACGCGTCATCCGCGATAAGCGATGGAAATTATGGGTGAACGACAGGCGGAAACCGGTCAAATTATTCGACATGAAAAACGATCCCATGGAAACGAAAAACCTGATCAACAGCGACCGGGAGGACGCACAGGCGGCAAAGAAACGGTTGATGAACGTGATCCGGGAGCTCCCGGAAACGGACGCTGCTCCACGTTATGATCCGAACCCCGCCATGCCGTGGGACAAATTTGACTACGGCGGTCTCCTGAAGGCGCCGAACCGCCGGTTTCGGACTACAAAATAAGCAAGATCGATTCGTTGCAATTGATTCAATCTATGAACGGGACCTGGCTTCGAAATCACCGTTACAAACTGATTCTCGGGGGCCTTTTGCTGGGTCTGGGACTGGGCGTGGCGGCGGTCTAAGTATCCGTATTTTTATATCACCTTTCATCCTGCTTTCATCGTCCTCCGGCTTCGCCTACGGACGGGTTTAGGACGAGAAGTGACGCCGCAGACGGCCCGTTTACGAAGAACCCGAATATGGGCATCTTTATTTCGGCGAATCTCTGTGTCATTTTTCGTCAACAATGCCCTTTTTCGGCATTGTTTCCTCAAAATTCCGTGATCTTCACCGAAATAAATCCACGTGAATATTTTATTTAACAGCTCGATGAAAAGGTGTTTCGTCGCTCTTCTCATTCTGGTCACCTGGGGATGTGACATCGACACGATCGAAGAAGATGAGGTATATGAACCCATTCAAAAACCAGAAAAGGTTAAGGCGTCGGGGGTATATGTTCATCAACCCTCTGGTATTCAGTTCCCGGAGCGAATGGTGGGACTGAAGAGAGTGACCATTCTTCGTTACGATAAAAATGGGTTCGATGTTTCGGCGAATTATGATCCTCAAAGCGGATTAAAAACACGTCGTCTTTCGATTTATGTATTTCCCGATCCCGAGACCCACCGCCTGCGGATGCTTGGCCACAGGGTCAATTTAGGTCCGGAGGAGTTAGCCAGTAAATTAGAAAAACGTTTTCAGCGGACGAAGAACGACATCACGAAAAAATATTCGGGTTTAAAAATGGTGGGGGAAGGACGATCAACGCTTTACGAAGGGAAGACGGGAAAGCGTGTCACGTACAGTAAAGAGCGGAACGCTCTGGGTAGAACGTTTGAATTATTGACCGAGACGCATCTATTTCTTTCAAAAAAGGGATGGTTCTTGAAATATCGGATCACGTATCCATCGGAACGAAAAGAAAAAGTGAGAGAAAAGTTGAAAAACGTGGCGACGCAAATGGCGTTTCCCGGTCAGACTGCCGCCGCCAGCGGGGAGACGAAAACACGGACAACAGCCCCTCCGGTCATAACCGAACGAGAGCAACTTGATCGATACGTTGGAGAAAAAATGACCATCAGGGGAACGGTGACCAATACAAAAATACCAACGATACGTGGAGTGGATATACGCTCCCGGGATCCGGACCTGCGAGGTGAAAGAGCGGAGGCAACGGGTATCTTAAAGAAACATGTGGTTACGGAGGAGGATCTTGAAAAGAAGAGAAAGAAGTCAGGGGGTCGTTTTTCAAACAGAGGACCCGGAACATTTTACAGGCTGGAATCCGTCAACGGCGACGGATTAGCTCAGGTTCAACCTGTCGGCGAGAAAGAATAATACCGCCCCCATTCTCTCTGTCGAGCGAAAAAACCGGACATGAAGTTTGAAAAATTTGGAAAAGCGATTTTTGCAGCAGGTGGAGTATTTGTTATTATACTCCTTTTGTTTGATTTGATAGGTATTCGGCATTTCTCAGTCTATCTACTTTCATTTCTGACAGCCATGATTTTTTCGGTGTACGCGTATTATCAATTATAATCTGTGGGTCGTTGAATTGACGCTGATGTCGGTCGACAGCAATGTGATCGGAACGACATTTCAACGTTCTGAGCGTCCATGTATACGCTGATTCTGTCCTTTCTGATTAAGCATGAACGAAATCCAACATCATCACATCCCCGGAGAAAAGTAAAAGGTGACTCGTTCGTTAGAGCCAATTTGTCCTTATGAGTTTATCTGACCGCGTACGTCCGGAGGGATCTGAAAAAAGTCAGAATCAGGTTTATCGGATCAATCCGGAACGGCAGGAGCTGGATTGGGAAAAGTACACATCATTCTGGAAGGAGTTCTATATAAGTCTTTCGTTTCTCGTTTTCCTGAGCATCCTGATATTTAAGGAAGCTACTGAATTTGAGTGGGTGTTGTTTCTGGTGTACGCGATATTTGTGATGGTTTTGATATTTATTCCAATGCTGAGATTCGCGACAAATAAAATAGTGAGTGCACGTTTGAAGAAACGAAATATTTATTTTGAAAAGAAAAACGATCGCTTTGGTTTTTTTGAAGAGGGGGAGGTTCTTTTTTCGACGCCCCCGGAGAATATCCAATCAATTAAAATTTATGAAAGGAAAAATGGAAGTATGCTGCACGTGGATGCTGGATTCGGATTTGTGTTTGAGGAAACGGAGAAGATAACGGCCAGTGACGAGTTTTGCTCTCGCATGCAATCGGATCAGGAAGATTTGAATGTTCATTATATGCTTGATTCCACGAGTGTGGGTACGCAACGGCAGAACGAAGATTTCGAATGTTGGTTACAATCGATCGGATTCGGGGCTCGAATGGAAAAAAATTATTTTGATGACCTGGAGAAGCAGGAAATGAGCCGTGAGGATTGGCTCATGATTTTGTTTGCCACGTTGTTGCTTCTCCTGGGATTGGGAGCGATCGTCCAGTCCCTGTTCTTTTCGTAGAGATTAGATTCAACTCCGGTGTATCACGCATGTCGGATGAAGAACGTCAAAGGCGAGACGTAAAATGTTCGAACTGTGAGTACAATTACGCGGTGACCGAAGATCAGGTATACACACAGTTTTTCTGCGTGAAATGTCAGAAGCACGCTGTGTTGATCGGCCGGGACGATTTGCTGGAGGAGGTCTATCCGGCTGCGCCCCTTCCGAAGGCCTGGAAACAGTTCGGATGGACGGGGTGGTTGGCACGAAATTACAGAGTTCTCCTGGCGGTCGGCGTCGTTCTTCTGCTGGTCTGGGGCAGTGATTTCCAGTGCTCTTTTCGTTCCTCACGTTCCGATCAGGTAACGGATTACGATGAAGGAGATTATCACGTTCGACTGGTCTATCGATCTCCCGACTGGGTGGTCACACCCGTCGTGTACATGGATGGAAAGCGCCTCTATTCAGTCACCGGGTATCAGAAAAGCGACGGGCTTACGGAGATCGTCACATTTGGTTTGAAGGAGGTTGAAGAAGGCAAACATATGATCCGTATTATTGACGAGGAGAATAAGATGACCCTCGACAGGAAGATATCGATCCTTAAAAGTAAACGGTACCTCCTGTTCGTTGTTGATCAAAACCAGAAGCACCTGGAAGTACGGATGAAAAATCAGGAGTTTGATGCATTCAAGAAATGATTGACACGGGGAAAATGAGCATCAGGACCAGTTCTCACATGATATCCTCGTAATTGGGGATGATCAGAGGACGCATGTCTTGAGGTTCGCTCGTCGGGAGGATCAGCCCCATCCGATGTTCGACCCCATACTGAGGAATGGACGATTAGTCCGCGGCATCGGTGTCAAAAACGTAGAGATGCAGGTTCGTTCCCTCCGCGATTCCCCAGCGTCCGCCGGGACCACCGTA
>CAZWHR010000119.1:0-3787 GCA_964633675.1 uncultured archaeon
TCATAGTGGCCACGAACAAATGTTTCGCAGACGATTCTGGATATCACTAATACTATCAATACCCGTAATCATCTTCAGCCAATTCATACAAGAAACCCTTGGATACACAACACCAACATTTCCAGGTAGTACCTTGATTACACCAATTCTATCTATAATTATTTTTCTATATGGTGGCCTTCCGTTTCTTTCCATGGCACGCACAGAACTAAAAAATAGAGAGCCAGGTATGATGATGCTAATATCACTAGCCATAACAGTAGCATTCATATACAGCATAGCTAGTTTATTTCTTCCAGATACAACTCCATTCTTCTGGGAACTTGTCACACTAATCGACATAATGTTGTTAGGTCACTGGATGGAGATGCGTTCAGTAAGACAAGCATCAGGCGCACTAGACAAACTAGCGAAACTAATGCCGGATACAGCAGAAAAAATCACAAAAACAGGAGAAACAGAAGAAATACCTGTATCAGAACTAAAACAGGGAGATAAAGTCCTAGTGAGGCCGGGTGCTAGTGTTCCAGCAGATGGAGAAATAATAGAAGGAGAATCATCAGTTGACGAATCTATGATTACGGGAGAATCCAGGCCAGTAGACAAGGAACCTGGCATGGAAGTAATAGCTGGAACAGTAAACCAAGACGGAAGTCTAAGAGTAAAGATAACAAAGACTGGTGATGAGACAACATTGGCAGGAATTATGCGGTTGGTGGAAGAGGCTCAAAAATCAAAATCAAAGACACAGCTGTTAGCAGATCGTGCTGCAGGATGGCTGTTCTATATAGCACTCACTGTAGCAACAATCACCGGAATAACATGGACAATAGGAGTAGGCTTCAATATCGGTGTTTTAGAACGTGTAGTGACTGTATTGGTTATTGCTTGCCCTCATGCACTCGGACTTGCAGTACCACTTGTGGTTGCTATAAATACATCTACAGCTGCTAGAAACGGGATGTTAATTCGTGACAGAATAGCTATGGAAGAAGCAAGGAATCTTGATACTATTATGTTTGATAAAACTGGAACCCTAACTAAAGGAGAACAAGGAGTTGTTGGCATCGAAACCGGGGATGGTTGGAGTGAAAAAGAGGTATTGGAAGTTGCAGCTGGTGTGGAAGGTGATTCAGAACATATGATAGCACAGGCTATACGAGAAGCTGCAAATGAACGTGAAATACAGAAGTCAGAGGTTTCTGGTTTTGAGAATATTCGTGGACTTGGGGTAAAGGCATCTATAGATGGTGATACTATCCATCTTGGCGGTCCAAATTTAATTGAGAAGTTTGGAGTTGATAGGCCAAAAAATATCGAGGATTTTGCAAAAAAGGCAGGAGAAAAAGCACAAACAGTAATCTATCTTGTTAGAAATGAATCCAAGATAGCTGCAGCATTTGCATTAGCCGATATCATTCGAGAAGAAAGCAGAGAAACCATTGAGGCTTTACATAGCATAGATATTGAGGTAGCTATGTTGACCGGTGACTCTAAGGATGTTGCTAGGGCTGTTGCTGGGGAGCTTGGTATTGATCAATTTTTCGCTGAGGTTTTACCAGAAGATAAGGATAAAAAAGTAGCTAAACTACAAAAAGAGGGTAAGCTTGTTGGTATGGTTGGAGATGGTGTTAACGATGCTCCCGCACTAGCACGTGCTGATATTGGTATCGCTATAGGTAGCGGAACAGATGTCGCAATAGAATCCGGAGACATAATACTAGTAGAAAATAATCCATTAGATGTTGTACGGCTAATACGTCTCTCTAAGGCAAGTTATAGGAAGATGCAAGAAAACCTATTTTGGGCAACAGGATACAACGTGTTTGCACTTCCATTGGCTGCTGGTATACTTGCACCAATAGGAATACTCCTATCACCAGCAATAGGAGCAATACTCATGTCCCTATCAACAATCATCGTTGCAGTAAATGCAAGACGCCTAAATAATATAGACCTATCAATATCAGTATAAGTAGGGACTATAATATTTTTTTAAGAGACACATAGAAATTTAAGCCTCGTTATTATTGAGGACTCTACAGTTTTTTAATTATTTTTCTCGGCTGAGTTTTTTACGTCGTTTTTCGAATTCTTCTTCGGAAAGATCACCACGAGCATATGCTGATCTGAGTTCTTCAAGTGCTGGATCAGTCCTTATAGAAGATCTATTACTGACTAAACCACGATAGACAAAGTATCCTATACCTACTAATATAATTAACCATACAACCATCAATCCTATACCCCATAATGGTGATAAGCCACCAGCCATCCCACCACCCCACCACCAACCCATCATACCCATCATAGGCATAGCAAACACCATCATCAACAAAGGAAATAAAACAACTATTCCAAGAACAACTAAAACAATACGTAATACCCCATTCGAGCTCTGTTCAGAAACCATCATAAACATATAGTCCACCAAATACGATAAAGTTATTGTCAACCAACTCTATAATTAATTATACTTTTAAGAAAACCATATAAAAAACCTAAAAGCCATCTAAATATTATTTATTAAAATATTTATTATTAATAAATTTAAAGTAGTTAGTGTTTTACTGGTTTTGGTGGTTTATTTGTATCATACTCAAAAATCGGAAATTGTTATTGATGCTGATCCCCACGAAATATGGGAGTATGCATCAGATCTAGTAAATTGGACTGCTTCAAATCCAAAAGAACATTTCGGACTTAAATAAGATAGTGAAGACAATCGTCCAAGAGAAGATGTTGAGTTCTATCAAGATGAGGAAGTAGCAGGAATTAGAAACAACCTATACGGCCGGTTTCAATATCTTGACATTCTAAACGTTGCAGTCTGGACAGGAACAACTTATTATCCCATAATAGGTGGATTAATTAAGATACGTATACCTGAAGGCGGAACCATAAAACTAGAAAATACAGAAAACGGAAAAACATGTATGTCTCATAAAGTATTTATGGATTTCCCAAATACGCAGACAGGAAAAATTTTTTACTGGTATTTTAGAAATAGATTAGATGGACCATCAAAACTAGAAAAACACAACAGCAACGAACTCAAATACTTCAAAGAACACCTCGAAAAAACACATAATTGAACACACATTGAATTTATATGAGAAATAAACACAGATGATAGTATTAAATTAATAAACAAATCTTTAGAATAATCTACAAAAAAGAGTTTGTTAATAATACATATATAAATTATGAATGTATATATACAAGCTACTTTAATAAATGAAGTATTTGAATCTTTAAGAATAGGTTTTGGTTTTCTATGGACTGCTGCTTGGGCTATAATAATGGGATTAATCATAACGAGTCTTGTGCAAGTCTATGTTTCAAAAGAAAGAATGGCTAAAGTTCTTGGAAATGGTGATCTAAAAGGTCTTATTAAGGCAACAGTTTTTGGTGTTGCAAGTAGTGGATGTAGTTTTGGAGCTGTAGCTATTGGTAAAGGACTGTTCAAAAAAGGAGCACATACAGTAAACGTATTAGCTTTCATGTTCGCCTCAACAAATTTGATAGTTGAACTAGGTCTGATGATTTTAATTCTTCTAGGTTGGGAGTTTCTTATTGCTGAACTCCTTGGAGGCATCATTTTAATTGTAGTAACTGCATTAATTGTTCATATAACACTTCCTGAAAATCTTTTCAGTAATGTTAGAGAAGAACTTAATCAACGAGACCAAAAGTAGGGAATATCTGAGGACCCCACATGTGGGATGGAAGGTAAAGACAAATATTCAATAACAACAGATAAAGGAAAAAAACTGAAATTCTGTTC
>CAZWHR010000120.1:0-3772 GCA_964633675.1 uncultured archaeon
TTTGCTATATCTTCAGCGGTTATCTCGGTAATGGATTTCATCCTCTCTCACCTACTCAAAAATTTGAGAATCGGAAGTTTTAAAGGTTTTGTAGCACCCTATAGGTTGATCTTTATGAAGCTCCCTTGGCCTTTTTATTCCTGGAATTGCAATTTGGTTTTAGACTATGGAATGCTTTATCCATCCCGAGCTTGACGAGAAGTTCTACAAGGATCAGATACACAGAGTGGTGGCAAAGCTGAAGGCAGAGGAAGCCGCAGAGTTTACATTTATTGTTATGAGAGGTGAGCAGGACTGTGGAAAGATGTCGGATATGGCGGAAGTTCATGAAGATGTTATACGAGGAGCATGTGAGAACAACGCGCCATCCAGCTTTGGTACCACAGAAGGAGACTACATACTGTTGCTGGTGGATAAGGAGTTCCTTCAGGAGAACGAGCAAGCTTTAAGAGGCCTTATAGCTCATGAACTCATGCATACTCTTCAGAGACATGAAGGTATAGAAAGTGAGATAGAGAAAGCAGCGCATTCTCGGACTCAGGCAATAGTAGAGGAGTTCGAAAACAAAGGATTTGAAAGAGAAGCCGCGATGCTTTTCATAGAGAAAGTCATGGCGAACGCGGTCTTCTGTGTCAAGGATCTATTTTCTAATACAGAGCTGGTGCAGCAGAGCTTCTCCAGAGATCTGTCGGAGTACTACTACAATGTGCTGGATGTAGGAAACTACTGCCCCCTCCCCAACTTCTACGGTGAGGAGGAAGAGTTTGAGGAGATTCTGGAGGCAATAGCCTTTGACCTACAGTTAATCCCTACCTGGCTTCCTTTCGAAACACTGGAGCAGAAGCAGGCCAAGGAGATTAAGGACAGGATAGAGGACTGCTACCACAAGAACATCCCCCAGACTGCCTATTATATCAACGAGATCAGGCATCTATACCATGACCAGTTCGGTGAAGATGAGGAATTCATCAACAGATTCTTCCAGCAGATAATAGACTCCAGCTACAAACTCCTGAACAAGAAGCTGAGCAAGAAAGAAGTCTAGACAGAATCAGTTAAGTTGTTGTAAACAGTTGAAATCCCATCAAACATAGACCATTCGATCGGCTCTATTTCTTCTTTCTCAGGAGTATAGCCATCCTTAACCCTCTGGAATACCCCCCTAGAAGACCTTATGCTTCTGCTGTAAAACCTCTCTGTTCTCCTCAAGATTCCATATACCGTCTAATCCTAGATTCTCAGATAGGGATTGCAGATATTCCTGAAAAAGCGTGAGATGATATCTATGGTTCCGGGCATAGGAAGCGCATCTTCTCTCTGCCCTAGTACCTAAATCAGGGAAGAACCCTAATCTCGCCATGGTATCGGTTGATCTGGCCTTCCTGAAACCTATCTCCATCCACGGTATCAACCACATACAGAGAATGAATTTTCTTCTCAGGGTTGTAGTCGGCACATCTCAGGAAGTATTCCTCTCGTCTAGGAAGTTCGTACGTCTCTCTTTCCTCCCGGTCAAGGAGATTCACGGAGTTGGTAAGTGTTGACTCTACGGAAGCCTGGTCAAGCGCTTTCCCTGTGAGTCTACCGGGTAGTCTCCCATTACAAGGTTCTGATCTACCGAGTAATATCCTTTCACCTGGTCTTCACCTTGGTCTCCGGCGGTTTCGGAGACTGTTGTCACCGGGCACGTAGAGTCAGGACAAAACTTAAAAAAAGGGCTTAACCAGCAGATAAGAACTATACTAGCGTTAAATCTGCTGGTCTAGTGGCGGTTCCAAACCTTAAAATATGCAGCAGACCAAACTCTTTACAGGATGCAACCTCACAATAACCCCGGCTACCTGATAGCAATTGAAGGTGCTGACGGCTCGGGCACAACCACCATGTCCAAGAGATTAGCAGAGGAACTTGATGCACATTGGACAAGAGAACCTACAGATACAGAAGTCGGAAAGAAGGTTGACGAGATAATATCTGAAGAAGGATATTCTCCCGATACTATAGCACTGGGATTCGCCTTCGACAGGAAGCTGCACCTGGAAGATGAGGTTTTACCTAAGATCAAGAAGAGTAGAACCGTGATTATGGATAGATATTATCATTCATCGCTTGTATATCAGCCACTTTTGGGAGAGACACGTGAAGAGGTTGAAAGGCTGAAGGAGAGGCTCAAGATGCTTAACAGGGAGGCCGTGAAGCCAGACCTGACTATAATCCTTGATATAACTCCTGAAGAAGGAGAGGAGCGCACCCGATCCAGGGAAGGAGGAAAGGACGAGAATATATTTGAAAACCTCTCATTCCAGCAGAAAGTTGTGAAGGGATACAGGGAACTTCCTGAAAGTCTTGATGAAAACGTAAAAATTGTTAATGCTTCTAAATCTAAAGAGGTTGTCTTTAATAAAATCCTAGAGGTAGTGAAGAACTCAGATGCAGAATTCTGATACTAAGAGAAAAAAAGGAAAAACGAGAGAAAGGACAACTTACTCCTTACAAGCTGCCTTGCAGTCCTCTCTCTGAACGGTCTTTCTGCCAGCGTGGTGAGCGTACTCTCGAGCTCTCTCGGCAATTTCCATTGCCTGATCCTCTACTTCGTCTCGAAGAGCTTCTGCAGCTTCGTCAGAAACTCGCTCACCACCGGCCTTCTTCATGATTCTCTTCAAAGGTGCAAGTGGTAGTTCTGCCATTGGTAGTTCACCTCCTCTTTAAACAGTATGAAATCCTGGTTTATAAACTTACTGGACTTCTTCCAGACAGAGAAAGTACGATACGAGCATAATATGACAGAACAGAAGAATGAGCGTCTCATATGAACAGGCATCTCCAGACCGGTAGCGAAAGAGGTATCTTAGATAGAAACCAAGACTTAGTTACCATAAAGAACAAAAAATATCATAAACACAACATATTTAAATATATTGCTCATATATTAGAGATATGGGGCTTGAAATCAATAGACTTCCCGAGAAAAAAGAGGAGATGGAGACAGAACTAAAGAAAGTAGCCGAAGAATACAATCTAAAACCCGTATATCTGAAAGAGATCGTCAGATACCTATCTCAGGGGCTTAACCAGAAGGAGATAGCAGAAAAAACAGGCGTATCCAGAAATACAGTAAGACGATACGAAAAAAAGCTTAAAGAGGAGTTAAACTCACAGGAAATAACCAAAATCGTGCTTATAGCCTCCTTGCTTTTCGGAGGCGCCTACATATTGCAGAAACTGTTCTAATAGAGGGGATTCATCTATGATAGAAATAGAAAAAACTGCAGCAAAGAATTACATAGAAGAATCCGATGAGTGGGAACTGAAGTCGGTGGAGATCAAAGAGGGCGAGATAGAACATCCGGTAGTGCTTATCCACGGATTCTGGGACACTCCACGTAGGCATACCTGGGAAACACACAAGGAAAACCTCAGAGAACACGATAGCGATGTGGAGATACATCAGATAGATTTCAGTAGAGGAAACAAAAAGTCCGTGCTTGCGGAAAAACTAGGTCTTTACATAGAGTCGTTGGGGTCAATAAAAGAATACGCAGAAGAGTTGAAGGGACAAATAGAAGATCTAGATGTAGAAGAAGTGAACATAATAGCGCATTCCATGGGAGGTCTAGTAGCAAGGTGGTACATAGAAGAGCTCGGAGGCGCAGAGAGAGTTAAAAATATTATCACGTTAGGCACTCCTCACAGAGGAACAATGGCAGCATACCTAGCATACCCTACAAGAGCCGGAAGAGGAATGGTTCCAGGAAGCCCTATAATAGAGAAA
>CAZWHR010000121.1:0-3733 GCA_964633675.1 uncultured archaeon
TGACCCCCGCCGTTGGCGTCGGTTGGCCCTGCTCCCGGATCGCCGTATTCGATACGTCTCGTTTCGGTGTCGTTGTCCCACCATTGCCGTTCATCCCCGTCTGGGTATCCCCACGGCGTTGGGTCGTGTTCGGGCCCCGGTTCAACCCTGTGCCAACATCCGAAGGGCGGCTTGGACCCGGGCCAGTTGCTCCGGGGGTTGATGGGAGGTCGGTGCCCGATCCCCCGTTTCCGTTACTTCCCGACCCGTCTCCCCCCTGTTCCGGCGTTCCGGCCGTGGGGGATCCCGGTTGGTCCTCCACATCCCCACGTCGTTGGATGGGACCGCTTTCGATCGTGCCAGGATCCTGAATGTCACCGTCGTCCGTCGGGTCCGGTGGGTCCACGTCCGTCTGTGTCGGGTCCGGTGGCTTACCACTGGCGTCGAGGTCCTTGTTGTTGAGTTCCTTCGTCATTGGTAGTCGTCAGGGTCCTTGGGCCACTCGTGGGTCACTGGCGGCTCGCACTCGTTGACGCAGGGGTTTGGATGCCCGTCAACTGTTTCGATGCCTACCCATTCAGTGGTCTCATGCTCCCCAACATCGTAGGTCTCTGCGGTGTCAGTCGTGCTGTGTCCACCGACAACACCGCCGTACAATCCGAGGACACCCACGGCGACAAGCACCGACAGCACGATACGGTGAGACAGTTGCATAGTGTCCCGTTACCACGCTACCTACTAAACTCTTGGTCAGGGTAGCACCACAGTAAAAAGAAAAAGTACACAAAAAGAAAAACAGCAATACAGTATATATTACAGCAACAGCAACGACAACGACAACGTTAACAGTAACACTCTAGGTTGTAAGCTGTATGAAGTACTATTGTCGTAACGGTTTAGTAGTAAGGTATAAGTAACACCATCCCCATCCCTTTCCGTAGGTTTTCCCTTCCCCTTCCTCTTAGATCCCCTTTCGACCGAACGGGTCCTCGGTCGACTCGAAGGTGTTGAACAGTCGCACCGTCCCGTCGAGGCCGACCACGAGCAATGCCACGGCAAACACGACGCCGAGTAATGCCACGGCCTCGTGGCTCGTTGAGACAGTCGACCCGTTCGATACCGTCTCGACGTTCATCGCTCCAAAGGCCCACAGGAGCCACAGAATGGTCCCTGCGTAGCCGCCGAGGGTCTCAGCAATGGCATTGCCGTCACCCTGTCGAAACAGCCGTGTGCCCTCCTTGACGGCCAAGAGCGACACGGCAAACGACAGTGCGCCGATGGACAGCCAGACTATTTCAAGCATCGTTTTCAACCACCTCGTCAATCTGCCCCTCGACACCGTGTATAATCAACACCCCGAGGATGAACATGGTCGCAATGATGGGCCACCAGACGAGAATGCTGATGTCCATGATCGGTACATCCTTTCGAGTAACGAAGACCATCGTGACGAATCCACAGAGTAAGTACAACCCAATACCTGCAACCCACAACTCGAATAGTGAGAGTTCAAGCATTGGCACCACCCTCAAAGTATCCCTTCATAACGTGTTCCGTGTGAATTAGAACTGCACCTGCAGCAAACATGGAAAACTGTCTTGCAGACTCAATTTCCATTGTTTTCGACAATACGGCAGTTCCTAATATCACTGTCGTCAAAGTCGTTACTATACAAACAACGCCTATAGTAAGGTCTTGTTTTATACTCACCATTCACATCCCCCTCCGTGCCAGTAGCATTACGGCCCCCAACAACATCACGAACCCCAGCAACGTCACCAGCGTCTGGCCCGCAATGCTCGAGGGCAGCTCGCCAACGTCTTTTCCAAGTTCCTGTTCGTCCGATGGCTTGCGGTAGGTATAGGTCACGTTGTAGGTCACTCCGTCTTTGAGGTCGCCACTGCTGTTCACGAGGATCGACCCGTTGCCCGACTGCCAGGTGTAATCCTCGGGTTCGGTGAACGTCTCGGTACTGCTCGGGTCACTCGCATTCTGTACCGTCACAGTGTCGTTAAACACGTTGTCAGCCGACGTGTTGCCGAGGGTGACCACCTGGCCCGACTGGGCCGTGAAGTTCTCCGTGGTTGTCGTGGCGTCCTGTGAGCCACGCACAGAGTCCTCGTAAGCCGAGTGGACCATTGGTCCGAACGCCACGAGCAGTACCGCCCCGATGACGAACACGAGGACGAGTTTTCTCATTGTAGTGTCGTAGGTGTACGGTGTAGTTAGTTCTGGTGCACCACTAGAGATATTTCGGTGTTGTTGGCCACCCATGTTCAAACATATTGTCTTCTTCTGGGACAACAGGGTCAACCGATTCCCTCCTATTCTCCCGTGTTACCCACTCGTTCTTTTTCAAGTCATATACAACCGGTGTGTTGGAATGATCAGACTCTTTACTACCACAATTCCACACCGGTTTTGTTGGCATTTTCCGAACTACCCGGGTTCCACATCGAGCACAGCAGTATCGCCACCGGTCAGTCATCGGGCAATCCCCCCACGAACTGGTCACTGAGTCCGTACGCACCGAGGTAGATGCACGCCCTCCTGTATGTCCACCCTAATCTCTCGGACAACTCGTGAATGCTGTCGGACTCGTGTGCGGCCTTCGGGAACTCGCCGGGGGTTAGCCCTTCGACCGCGGTGTTGTTTTTGTGGATCTCACAGAGATGGACCATCCGTTCCTCGTAGCTCTCGAACGTGATGCCGCAACTCACGCACATCGGCAGTCCGTCGCCACTACGTGCCTTGCTCATACGTCGCCGGCCTCCGTTGGGCCGTCCTGATCTTGGTACTGCCCATCGTACCCGTCCGACGCGGCCACTGGCATCGAGAAGAATGCCAGTTGTGCGACTCTGTCGTAGGCCTGCAGCGTCACCGGGTGGTTGCTGAAGTTATACATCTCCATCGTGATCTGCCCCTCGAACCCAGGATCGATCCACCCGGCGGTGATGTGGACCGCCACGCCCTTCCGGGCAATCGTCGACCGGCCAGTCAGGTACGCCGCGATGGTGTCGGGCACTCCAACCGTCTCAATAGTCGTCCCGAGGTACGGCACGCCGGGCTCGAGACGAACTGACCCACCCACGTTGGTCAAATGAGTCTCGGTGTTGATGTTGTACAGCTCGTCCGACAGTCGGACATCCAGACTCGCCGGTTGGAACTGCTCGGGTTCGGGGTATGGTTCCACTGTGATTGCTCCTTCGTCGATCTTCCGTTGGATTATCCGGTCACTCAGGAGCATCGTTCAACACCTCCACGAGCCCTTCGCCCATCGCCCCGTCAGCATCGCGGCCATCGTAGACCCATTCATAGCCGTGCTCAGCGGGTTCGGCCAGCCGCCAACCCTGATAGTCGTGGCAGACGAGAAACTGGCTCACAGCGTGTTCTCGCGGCAATGCAGCAGTGCTGCGTTGGAAGAACTCACCCAGTGCACCTTCGGTGCTGTTCGACTTGACCTGGACGAAGGCCACACGGCTATCGTCACGAACGGCCACAAAGTCGTACAGACCGAAGCCGTCCGTCTCGCGGTAGGCCGTCCCGCGAAACGCCTGGCACTCGTAGCCGGCTCGTTCGTACAACTCGCGGGCCTGGCGCTCTCGTCTGTTGCCTTTTTGTTTGCTCATTCGTCGGCCTCCTTCTCACAGATGAAACAGTCGCACTCTTCGGGTGGGTACGGGATGTCCTCGACCGTCTCGGGTGGACCGTTCTTTTCGACCCATTCACCAATTTCCAACGCCTTCCCTGCCAT
>CAZWHR010000122.1:0-3712 GCA_964633675.1 uncultured archaeon
GTCTCGACGAATTGCTACGGGAATAAGTCATGGTTCGGAGTCCGGGTGAGTTTCGGACCGTGCCAGACATCCTTCGATCACCAAAATCATTAATAGTGATTTTAAGATAGGTGTATATTATTATTAGTTATAAAACAAAACACTTTTATATTAGAGATAATAAGGATGCTAATTTTTCGGAACATCCATCTGGCGAGTTATCGATATTCGCATGGCTATCTCAAATTTGGATCTCATTGGTAGAATATTCGGATACAAAGATAGAAGAGAGAAAAACCGGTGGTTTCTTTGGCCCTTTAACCACATCAATACGGCTATATCTGGTTTCTGTTTCAAATAAGCATGTTATTCAAGACAGTTTCTTAAGATTCTATCCTTTCTCACAGCTTCATTGCTCGTGGTGGCGCGTAATCGTTTGGTAGAAAATTTCCTACAGTAATGAATCTGGTAACAATGCTGTATTCGGCCCCTTCCACCACAAACAGCTGGGAATATGACGTCCACCATCTGATGAGGTGCCGCCATTGGTCGTCACCCCAAGTTTTAAGTTATCTCGACCTTATTTTGACCCGCTGCCAACTAAGTGGGCAGCGGGAACGGTCATGAGCCAACAACAACCCAACGTCGCTGGGACTGAAGAGCTAATTCCGACAAAGGAAACGCTCACGTCCCTGAAATCCGACGTTACGACAGTAACGGCGATCCAGGAACTCATCGATAACGCCCTCGATAAAGGGCGCCGCGAGCACGACCTTGCGGAACCGCTCCACATCAAGGTGTCCACAGAGCACCATGAAGACGAGGACCGAACCGCCCTCATCGTCCGCGACGATGCGGGTGGGGTGCGGCGTGAGAACGCCAGCATCATCTTTACGCTCGGTGAATCTGAGGACGCCACTGAACAGCCGCTCATCGGTACCTACGGGCTGGGGGCCAAGAAGGCCCTAATGAACCTCGGCATTCCGTTCACCGTTGCTTCCCGGCACAAGGACGCCGAGGTCGGCTGGTCTTACACAATCGATCAGGACTGGCTCGACGACGATGACTGGACGGTTGAGGTCACTCCTGAAGAGGACCTCGAACCCGGCGCCACCGAGATCCGCGTCCACGACTTGGACCACAACTGGGTCACCGCCGAAAAGGCTGAGGAGGAAGACAAGACTTCAACCGCCGAACGACTCCGCGAGGCGTTCGGATACACCTACAACCTCTTCCTTAGCGACGAGCTCGGTGAGGAGGAGTACGACATCAATATCGAGGTCCAGGGCGAATCAGTCAGACCCCTTGGGTCGCCGGACTACGCGTTCACCCCCGTCGATGATATGTACCCCCGCCGGTTCGAGAACATCACCATCGACCTCGACGGCTGGGCGACCACTGACGTCGACATCACTGTCGGGCTTCTCCGCGAATCTGACGGCGACGCCGCCGGTGTAGACGTGTATATCCAGGGCCGTCAGGTCCTGTACGCCGCGCGTGACGAACGGGTCGGGTTCGACACCGAACTCGACTGGTTCGATCCCGGCCACGACACGCGGCTCAAAGTCATCGTCGAGATGGAAACCACCGGAGAGGGGAGCGACCTACCTTGGGACACCCAGAAGAACACCGTGGACGCATACAACCCGATTATGGAAAAGGTCCAGAACTGGATCGGGCGCACCGCGGGTGACTATCACTTCCTCAACAACGAGATGGTCTCAGCCCCGTTCATCAAGCCCTACGCCCCCTCTCTCCCGGAGGCAGCTAACGACGGCGCCGTCGAACACCACGACTTCAGCAGCCGGTCCCGGGTGACCGGCTCGTTCCGCCCGGGAACTGATCGCGAAGAGGTGAATGAGATCACCGCCGTCGCGAGCGCGCACGCACTAATGCGCTTCCGATGCGAGCGCGCTGTCGAGGACGCACACGTCCCGGCTTACCGGGCGATGGTCGACCGCCAGCTCAACGACCTCTCCTATGCCGACCTTGAGGAAATCGACGTTGATCCCGTGGAGTTCGACGAGGACGACGCCCCAGAGATCGAGAGAGCCATCAGAGAACTCGTCGACACCCATGTCGAGGCGGGAGTCCAGTACGCTGCTGATCTCCCCATTTGGCAGCAGCCAAAGTACCGGGTGGCGCTGGGTCGGGCGATCGAAGAAGCCGAACTCACCCGCGAGGAACTCGACACTCCCGAGAGTCCTCCTGCAGACCTCCCGACCACAATTGAGGACCTCCGCAAGGACGAAGACGACGACCGCCCGGTTTCCCCAGTCGGAGACGACGATGATCCCGACCCCGAGGAGATCATCGAGGTTGCTCTCCGCGTCGTGCGGGAGGAAGAGACCCGCGAGGCCTCCCTACTCACTGGCCCGAGGGGCGAGACACTGGAGACTCTCGGCCTTGAGGCGGAAGCTGACGACGACGCGCTGGCCGACGAGCTAGCCCGGCGCCTCGACAACGCCATGCGGTTCTAACCGCACACTGGCACAGACGATACCAACCAGCGGGCGGTGACGCCCGCACCTGCCCGGCACGGTGGTCGTCCGGTTCGAATCCGGATCCGGGTTTCGGACGGCCAGCAGACATCGCTGGTCGTCTATCCAGATAGGCCCGGGCGTGGAGGCCCGGCCAACAACAACCCATGTCAAGAAATAACCCACCTGGCAATAAAGCTAACGAACAGTCGAACAGCAACCCGACTGTGTCTTGGACACAGGCAGTGGACATCCAGTCCGTCGAAGACCGTGTTGAGCAACTCGAACGGCGGCTGGACGTGCTGGAAAGCATTTTCTCCGAGCGCGTGATCGACAAGGAGAACAGCCACCTACGGGCCCAAGAGAAGGACGCTCGCGAGAAGCTGGCGGTCGGTGAAACGACTACTGTCGTCATTGAGGAGCCTCCCGAGGCCAATGGCGGGAACGCTGTCACCCACGTAAACGGGATTGTGACCTTCATCGACGTCGACAGCGCCCAGAAGGGAGACACTCTGGAAGTCAAATTTACCGACATCGACGAGAACTACGCCCACGCTATCGCTGTCCCGTAACGGCCACATCAAAGCAACCACCGCTGCCCAGTTCCAGGTAGGCGCTACCTGAGACCGAGTTCGTGGACCCCTTCACGGAACAATGTCTTGTCTCCTGCCTCGTCGTCTAATCCAACTGGGTCGTGTTCGAGATCAACCCCGCCGTGGCCGCGTCCGCGAAGATGTCGTCTTCGGCCTAGCCGAGGTCGTAGGCGACCTTCTGGCCCAGCGCGAGCCCGCACCTAGGACAGAACCGGGGATCGCCGCGCAGGGTGGTTTGGCACTGCGGGCAGTTGTCGATGTCGGGCTCGTCAAGCTTCTGGAGTTGGTACTTGAGCTGGTCGTCGAAGTTGTGGATGTCGGTCACGCTCGCTATACGTGACAGGAAATAAACACGGTGATACTGCGCTGGTTACGATCTCGACAAAGCGTACAATATCGTTTCTCATAGCCTGTGAATCCGACTCACGAAACGTTGCTGCGTGTTAAGATTCCAACTTCCGAATTTTCCTACTTCCCAGGATTATCTCGCTCGGTCAGGGATGTAGGTCCCGGTGTCTTTGCCTCGGGCGCGCTGGGTCATTTCTGCGTCACGCTTCGATTCCTTTTGCTCACCGCCGCTCGTATGGCTTTCACCCTCTTCCGGTGGTCGAGGGTGTGAAAGCCTATCGGCGGGGCTTCGGGCCGTCGTCGCAGTCACTG
>CAZWHR010000123.1:0-3707 GCA_964633675.1 uncultured archaeon
TTTCCAATTACGGGAGCTATATCGATGTGATGGCCCCGGGTACGGACATCTATAGTGCTTTGGCCGGTAATGATAGTGCTTATGGGGAGCTGAGTGGGACCTCGATGTCAGCTCCGATGGTCTCAGGCCTTGCCGGATTGCTTTTGTCGAGGAACGCTTATTTACCCCCGGACTCGGTAGAGCATTGTATCGAAGAAGGTGCGGTTGATATTTCTGCTCAAAACCCTGGTTACACCGGGGATCTGGGTGCAGGAAGGATCGATGCCGAGGCCGCTCTTCAATGCGTTCAACCCATATATGCTCATTTTACGGGAGACCCGCTTCGTTTATGTCCCGGTTATGATGTGCAGTTCTCCGATCAGAGCTTTCCGCCTCCTTCTTCTTGGGAGTGGAGTTTTCCAGGGGGCAATCCCTCTTCATCCACCAACCCGAACCCGACCGTCACTTACCCTTCGGCAGGTAAGTATGATGTGGAATTGATCGTTTCGAACGGTTCAGGAAGCGACACCCTGCTCAAAAGCAATTATATCAATGTGACAAGCCCGAGCGGTGTTTTGAGCGGTTCGCCCACGATCACAGCAGGTAGCAGTACTTACTTAACGGTCGATCTCAAAGGCAATCCCCCTTGGACGATCGAATACACCGATGGGGTGGATACTTTTTCCGTGAGCGGCATCAGTTCGACCCCCTATTATTTGAAAGTTTCCCCGAATTCAACCACGACTTATGAATTGGTCCATGTGGAGGATACGCAGTGTACAGGAACTGCTTCGGGGACCGCTAAAGTAACGGTCGTAACCTCTTACCAGAATTTCTGCCCGGCCACGGTCCAGGATCAATGGAAATTGACCGATGGAAGCGGTGGTTTCCCCTCATCCACCCTTGATGATGGCGATAGGTTCGCCTCTGGAGCAGATTCGATCGGAGATCTTGATGGGAACGGGCATTCGGAGTTGATCGTGGGTGCACCTGGAGATGATGAGGGTTCGTCCGATGCCGGGGCTGCTTATGTCCTTTTTATGGACCCCAGCGGCAATGTGATGGCGACTCAAAAGATCGGTGCCACGAGTGGTGGGTTCGGAGGATCTTTGAGCACTGGAGATGGATTCGGGACTTCCGTGGCGGGGATCGGTGATATCGATGATGACGGGACACCTGATGTTGCGGTAGGAGCTCCCGATGACGACGAAGGGAACGTCAATGCGGGGGCTATCTGGATCCTTTTCTTGAACAGTAACGGAACAGTGGCTTCCCAACAAAAGATCGCCAATGCTTCCGGGGGGCTCGGACCGAGCATTGAAGGGGGGGCTGGTTTCGGTTCTGCGCTCGCGGGCCCAGGAGATCTGACAGGGAATGGGGTAGAGGACGTCGCTGTTGGAGCTCCGAACGATTCGACAACGGGTCGTATTTGGTTCTTGGAACTTGATGGTTCTGGAACGGTCCAGTCATCCTCTATTATCGGTCCAGCTCAAGTGAATCTTCCATCCGGAGGGCGTTTTGGAGCTGGGCTGACCGCCTATCCGGATTTAAGCGGAAATGGAGTGCCTGAGCTGGTCGGAGGGGTACCCGATGACGACCCGAACAATGCGGGAGGTATCCGTTTCATTTTCATGGACTCGGGAGGGAATGTGACCGGGAGTCAGGTGATCAATTCGAACCAGGGTAGCTTCACGGGCTTTTTGGATGTGGACGACCATATGGGAGGTTCGATCACGCAGATCGGCGACTTGAACGGGGATGGAAGGGAGGAACTCGCTGTCGGTATGGTCGGGGAGGACGATGGGCCTGGTACGGACCATGGAGCTTTTTGGCTGGTCTATCCGGAACCGAACGGGACGGTCTATGCTCAAAGAAAGGTTAGCAGGACCATCGGGAATTTCGGCGGGAATATCGATACCGGAGGGGCTTTTGGTTCATCAGTCGCTCCGATCAACGATATTACCGGAGATGGCGTGTTCGATGTATTAAGCGGGGAGCCCCTCCGAGATGTAGGAGGGTCCGATCGTGGGGCCGCTTGGATGGTGGATCTGATCGATACCTGCTCCTGCAAAGGCAATAGTTTTTCAAAAGAGTTCCAGCCTTCCTCCGGGGAGGATATCGTGGGCCATTCCGTGATCGAAGCTCATGATGGGGGGTATATTGTCGCGGGCCATGTTGGATCCGGCTCAAGCAGGGATGTATTCGTAGCTCGGACGGATGGGAGCGGCAACTTTCTTTGGTTGAAGTCCTTTGGAGGTGGAGGAGCGGATATGGGTCGGAGTGTGAGTGTGGTCCAGAGTTCATCCACCAAGGATATCCTCGTTACAGGAAGAACGCACGGCTTTAGTGCCGGAGGAGGGGTGGACATGTATTATTTCAAGGTCGACGTGAACGGGAATCTCTTGTGGGAGAAAACTTATGGAGGGGGATATAACGATCATGGAAGAGGGATCTTTGAAACGAGCGATGGGAACTTCATGATCGCGGGATCCTCAGGAAGTACGCCCCAAGGAGGGACCTCCGATATTTGGCTGGTCAAGATCGACCCGAACGGGAATGTTCTGAAGGATAAAGATTTTGGAGGCTCCGATACGGATCATGGACCCGGAGCATTCGAGGTGAAAGGGAAGGACATGGTCTTTAGCGGGGCTACACGGACTTGGGGGGCGAATTATCGCAACTTCTATTTGCTTCGAACGGATTCCGCCCTTAACAAGGATTGGTTCAAGGTGTATTCGACCAATGCCAATTCTAGTTCCAATGCCGGTTTTATGGAAGGTACTCGTGCGTTCGATGATGGTTTCATTTTTACGGGGCATTGTGAGGGTTTTGGGACGAACAAGGATGCGGTCGTGGCCAAAGTGGACTCCTCAGGGAGTGTCGAATGGGCCAAGCGCTATGGTGGGGATGATAAAGACCGAGGGATCAATATCGTTCAAACCCAGGACGACCATTACGTTTTCTCAGCCTTTACAGAGAGCGTGGGGCAGGGAAACCGGAACATCCTCCTTACGAAGGTCGATACCCTTGGAAATGTCGTTTGGGCGAGAACTTATGGACGTCAGAACCAATACCATACCAGTGAGAAATGGGGCGATAATGTTCAAACAACCTCCAACGGTGGCTTTATACTAACAGGCAAGAATACGGTAGGAGGGACCAAGGGAGTCCTGCTCAAGACCAATACCTGCGGTTATACCTGGTGTGCTGAAGTCGAGGTCACCTTGGACGTGAATGCCCTTTCATTGAACGTAACGACGCCTAACCCCGACTCGGGTAATTTTACCGGTACACCCGATGATGTCTCAGGATCCAATTACCAGGACGTCAATTTGGGATTGGATACCTCCTATTGTAGCAATGTGGCCCAGCCTTGCTACCTCAAGGGAGATTTTGAAGCCCTTCCGGTTTGCATCGGTGATTCGACCCGTTTTCACGATCAATCCACCGATACCTCCTCTGCTAATATCGCTTCGCGCATTTGGATCCTGGGGAACGGTGATACGATCTACGGCGGTTCGGATCCCGTTTATCAATATAGCACTGCTGACACCTTCGATGTGACGCTGATCGTCGAGAACGATGACTCCATTCCTTGCTCCGATACCGTCCGTAAGGAGGTTTATGTGATGGACACCTTGACCGCTTTCCTTCCCGAAGGGGATACCATCTGCTATGGGGATAGCATCCAACTCGGCCCTCCTCAATTGGTCTGTGGGGCGCCTTCT
>CAZWHR010000124.1:0-834 GCA_964633675.1 uncultured archaeon
ACTGTAGGTATCGTTTCTTATACAGTAAATGAAGTCCTGTGCATCCAACAACGACGGCGAACCAATTGAAAATTCATTCTGTATGTCATCTTCTAACGTTTTCTCTAATTGACCCTTATAAGGCGTTAGAATCTCCTTCACGTCACGGCATAACGTTAAAAAGTGAGTATATTTTCCTTCGACCCGTGTTTCCCGTTCCAGGTCAAAAATCTCACAGAAATCTTTATACGCTGCATCTTTGAAGGGCACATATTTCTCAAGATTCATGCCTGATAAGACGTATCCCACGAAAGCGGTCCCGAAGGTTCCTTCACTGTTTTCTTTCAGTTTGTTTCGAAACGAACCAATTCGGGGCTCCAATGAATCTGAATCATCCAGGAGTAACTCAAACGCCTTACGTGTCGTCTCGGGGTAAGATTCAGCCAATTCAACAAAGCTGTCTAATGACGTCCAGTGAGCCAGCGATCCGGTGTTGGGATTCTGCGATTTGAGTTCCTTCGCAAAGGACAAAATGTTGTCTGGAGAAATCTCAAGGTCCCGGAACTTCTTATTTAACCCCGTTAATATTTGCCATTTATACAATTCATTCCAGTCATCGGTTTTTCTGAACTTTGAATAATTCTGAATAATTTCATCCAGCTTATTATGCTCTATTTTGTTTTGCTCATTGACATCAGTTTTTTCCTGAATTTCGAAGCCTCTCTCCTCCAGAAATTTGTTGGTTTCTTCTCCCCCGCTAAAACCTGTTAGTTTTTCGCCGTTCGCAAATTCGTTTGCCAGGCGAAGGACATGTTTTGGGGGATAACGTTCTCCCTTATAGACAAGATCAAACTT
>CAZWHR010000124.1:844-1235 GCA_964633675.1 uncultured archaeon
GCTCGGAAATATTGTCCGGTATGGCCATGACTTCTGGAGAAAAAACCTCGACAACAATTCGTTGGAATTTCGAATGGCTCCGCACATTTATGATGGATCTTTATAAAACTTATATCGTGATATTTCCAGAACTTCAGGAACCTCCAGTAGGTATGAAAACTGATAGGGAGTATATCCATTTTTGCTTTAGACACAAAAAGGAGATGTTGTCCAATTGTTTGTCATGAATGAATTAGAAACTGTCATGTATTTCTACATAAGTATATATTAAAAGGATGATGGTTGTTTTAATCGGTTGAGAAAATTCAAGTTCACTCACAAGAGGAACCCAAACATGTCTGAGGTTGAGATTTCTCTGGAAGTGATTGGATTAGTAATTCAAGGAATTACC
>CAZWHR010000124.1:1292-3690 GCA_964633675.1 uncultured archaeon
GAGGACATATCGCTAAGATTTAATCCCAATCTAAAATTTATGGAAGATACCTCCAAACCATGGTTAACACCTGGAGAAGAATATTCTGCAAGGTTGGAAACACAATAGAAATTAGAAAGGAATCGAGGAGGTGTTCAGGTAACAATATCGTACAAGCTACCGGGGACTGCTGACCAGCGAAAGACGGATACAATTCGTATGCGGGTTCCCAGATTATAGACTAAAATCGTTTAATCCGGTGGTGATGTTCAGGAACTGCATGAATATATACCGTACCATCCCTCCATTGTCTGGGGTATGGGTTTTCCGTGTCTTCTCGGAAGTTTTATCAAGTTTAAACTTGTTGTATTTATATACGGGAAATTGTCCATTCTAAGAGTGCCAAAAATCGGTTAATTTGAGAAATAATTTTTCTTTCCACCTGACATCCATCGGATGGGGTATTTGAGGAAAATTCATATTCCTTCATGATCATTTAATCTGAATTTAACATCTAATAATTCTTAAACGTCCACTTCGGTGATCTCGGGGTTGCCGAAACCGTCATGGTAATGGAGTTGCTTCAATTTTCCTCGATCTCCTCGTCCAGGTCCGCGTTGACGATCGCCTGTGCGATCTTCTCGACTTCTTTCTCGTCCCCGGCCTCGACGACGGCGGTGAGGGTGATGTGTGTTGTGTTGGGCGTTGTGCGTTTGTTGCGTTAGTGGCGTTATTGGCGTTTATTGCGTTTATGGCGTGATGCGTGGTGCGTTGGGCGTTATGCGTGTTGCGTTGGGCGTTATAACAGCGGGCGATAGGCGGTTGGCGATGGGCGGTAGGAAAAACAAAAAACAACAAAATATTCGAACGCAAAGGCGCGGAGACGCGGGGAACGGCGGTTGGCCGGTTTCCAGATTGAGGAAATTTTACCTATTCTTTCAATTTTTTCCTCAGCAGGTCTGCCTGAAAAGAAATATAGTAGGTTCGGGGTTTCCCGGATTGATTTTTTGCAACTGCCCGGTAAACAATTTTTGTCAAATTCTTTTTTTCGACCCGCGCTTTCCACTGGTTAATCACCGGTTGGCCCGGAGAAGGTTCCTGTTGAAGGATTGAAACTCCTCCGTCAACTTTTTCCATTATTTTTTTCTGGTAAATGATTCTGTATCCGTTTTCTGATCTCTCGTACGCTGCCTCTAAAATTTCAGGTTTATCAAACTCTTTACGTATTCCGTTAACATCTCGTTGTTTCCCGAGGTTTGCTTCTTTTTTCTCGTTCATCTTGATCAACTTTTTTAATCGATCAAGTTGTGGCTGATATGTTTCCTCGATTTTTTTGAGAGTTATTTCAGGGGGTAGTCCAATCATCCAGTGACGGACACCGGAAAACAGATTTGTAATAAATGCCGGAAGAAGGATTGCAAGGACGGTTCCGACGAGAACAAGTTTCCATCGCTTTCCCAGGGGCTCGGATCCAAACCCTTCATCCTTCCCGTCAGCTTCTGTTTTTGACGTTGAGGAACTTCTCATGGTGTAGTAAAGGTGGTGGTAGATACGGTAACAGATGAGAAAGACCACCCAGAGGATAATCGGTAAATAGAACAACCACTGCCTTCCGCTGGTCGGTATGCTATATGGATCCAGGATATAATTGAATATACTCATTGGTGTTTTGTAGGGTTTATTTTACGAGGGTCGAGACTCAAATCCCATTTCTGTATAAGGTCTTTAGAAACTGAAGCTCCAAAAGTTTGCTTCTATTCAAAATTAAATATAAATTATTATTTCTATTTTTTAAAAAATTATACTGTTTGACGGTTCTTTTGTTTCCTGGAGGAGAAAGAACAAAAAATAAAATTACTGGGGCGCCGTCTATAGTCGTCTAAACTCGCCGGTTTGTCGGATCGTCTAATCGTCAGAAATCGTTGGATCGTCTGCGATCGTCGGGTCGTCTGCGATTGGCGGTTGTTCGATTCCGGTTTTTGTTTTCCTCGGTTTTATTTTGACACCGATTTGTTTTTTGATTCAATTTCTCTATCCGCGTCGGCTGGCGAAATATTCTTTTTCGAACAAGGTATACTCAAGAAAATTACCGATACGTCAATATGTTTTCTATTATAAAGGAAAATCCGTTTTCCTCTCTCTGGGTTCTTGTTCTGGTTACGGGATTTCTGGTCCTGATGTTCGTGGATGATTATCGGTTCATTACCGGACCGGTTTTCTTAGTTCTCCTATTTTTAAGCTGGTTATACGGACGTGGAAACCAAAATTATGAACGGGTGGAGTAACGCAGCCGTGAAGAGGGGGGGCGGAGCATTGAGCAGGGGAACAGGAGATAAAACAGCAGGCGAAAGCCGGTGGGCGATTGGCGTTATAACGGCAGGCGGTGGGCGATAGACGGTAGGCGATGGGCTATTGGTGA
>CAZWHR010000125.1:0-3687 GCA_964633675.1 uncultured archaeon
ATCCGCCGCTCAGGACGCGAGAAGAGGCCCGTGAATCGATCGAACGGAGCCTGGATCGGCACGGTGTCGAGCGATTGGATCCGACAGAGATCACGAACGACCTTATCATCGAGTCTGACGATGCAGACACTCCCGATGAGAGGGGTGACGACGGGCCGTCTCCCGAGCAGGTCACACAAAGGGTGCTGGAAGCGGTGTTCACGGCGCAGGTTCGAGACGGAACTCCTGACGGATGGGTGGATGTCGATACGGTCAACGCGGAGCTGGAAGCCCGTCTGAGCGACGCGCCGTTCACGAGCCAGCTGTCACAGCTCATCGAACAGGTCCCAGAGACACTCGTGGAGATGCGGCGTCGTGACGGAACACTCCAGATGACGCTCACTTCGGAGGGAAGATCTCAGTTGTTTGCGCAGGACACGGGAGGAACAGCATCGAGCGGTGGGCTCGAACACCGGCATCTGCTCCGGCAAGCGTTCGAAGCGTTCACCCGGATCGGCTTCACGGTCGAACTCCCGACCCAGCACGGGAGGGAACAGCCGGACGGCCTCGCCGATCTCCCGATCGATCCGGAGTCCGAAACCCTGGCTGATGCTCGCGAAAAGGAACAGAAGCTGAAGGAGGAGTACCCGGTGGCCTACTCTGTGTCGGACGGGATGAACCTCATAATCGAGTCGGAGACCACGACGGTTACGAAGCCGATGCAGACGTTGAGGAATCTGGCGAAGGCGATTGACGCGGAGAGGCGGTGTGTGTTTGCCGTTCCGGACGGTGAACAGAATCACGGTAGCTTCGAGTACTGGGCGCGTCGGGGAGAGAACATCCTGACCGATTCACCGTTCGTCTCGAAAATCGACGAGGCAGGCAACCGGATGTTCTACAACAAGAACGAACGCGTTGAGGTCTCGGACGGGGTGTATGCTCTCCGTCCCGCCGGATCACAGTCGATCTGGAGAGAAGAGGGTGACTCGCTGGTGTTGCTTGACAGCGAGGGCGCCGAATACGCCCGGTTCGGGAGTCTGGAGCAGTTCCTGGCCGCGTCACCGGCGGATTTCCCGGCCACCTACGAGTACACGGATAGTGGTTACGTCGTCGAGAGTGAGAGCGGTTCACGGGTGTACAAGTCCGAGGAGATGTTGACTGCTGACTGGAAGCGTATCCCGGTTCCATTCATTCCGGAGCACGAGTTTCCGCGGCAGCCAATGGAATCGGATTGGGTGTTCGTGATCTTCCCTGACGACGAGAAGGATCGCTCGCCACAGATTTACGACAGTGGCGAGGTCAGACCGCTGTTACCGGAGGTTGGTTCTACAGAGAGCGACGAGAGCGAGGATCGCGAACAGCCGATCGACGATGATCAGGATTCACAGTCGCCCGATCGACAAGAAGAAGCCCGGAGCCGACAGGACGAGACTGACAGCACGACGGACGATTCGTGCGAACATGGGAACGATCCTGAGACCTGTATCTGGTGCAATGCGTGACGTATGGTTCCGTCTCCCGCTATAGAGCTTTGTCAATTGTCACTTGATGAGAGCGACTGTCGTTCACGTCGACTAGGCAGGAGTCAAATGAGTTTTATCTGACAAAAACATTGTGATAGATACACAGCGCGAGGGCGCAGTAAAAAGGTTCGTTCCACATCATGGTAGGGGTATCAAACCTTCCACCACCTGATTTTGGAGGGTAAATTTCGATTGTACCCTCTTCTTTCTGCGTCCTCATAGTGCGAATTTTGTATTGGAATTCACTAAAATTCGGGACTATTCTGTACGTGGAATTATCGATATGTTGGCTGAATTATTATTATCCCCATCGTGATATTGGATACATCGAAATGTCTCCGAAACTCGTAAAGTCGGTATCCCAAGTTGCGACATACTGAATATTTTCATCTTGCATCACTTGATAGTCGATGAATTCCCCAAAATGTGGATCCTTGTTTCGAACACTTTCGAAATGTGAAGCTGCCTCGTCGAAGCGCTCCCTGGATGTTTGTATCACTTGAAACGTTTCGCTGGTCCGCACTTCCTGTAGACACCTTTCGGCTTCCGTTTCTGTATAGTCTCTATGGAGAGATACTGCTACTTCAGTCAGTGTTTCATTTGAGATCACCAACTTCCGAAATGCAATGTCGTAGTCCTCAATTTGTTGAATCAACTCGGATACATATTGGTTTTTTGCCAATGTTTCGCCAGAGGGTGAGTTAGCATATCTCGGCTTGAGAAAGCCACGTGTGATATATAATAATCTGTCAAGGGAGCCTCCGAAGGGCTGCTTGAAGTGTTCTGCAGTCGGATATGGGAGGTCCAGCAGGTTCATTCGTATCCTACTGCCAATCAGGACTCTCCCGACGCCAACATATCTACCGAAAGGACATCCTCCAGTCCGCTCTGTTCGGGAGTAAACGTTGGGAGACGCTCAGTTCGGGTTTCGAATCGGATGTTGAACTCTCTGGCCTGGTCACGGAGTTCGCTGAGTTCGCTAAAGAAGGTTGTGCGCGCAGATCGTAAGTTCCGCGTCCGGAACTCCCTGGTTTCATTGATCTTGTCTTCAGTCGGAGCCGAGACAGTATAATATCCGATTCGGTCGGCTATAGGCTGCCAAATCGCCTTGTAATAGAAGCGTCCCAAGTGACTCACTAGGATGTGGTAATCCTTCGAATCATCGTCTGTTTCAATGTCTTCATTGATCTGAGTGAGGATCTGCTGTGCAATTCGGTTGAATTCGGTCACATATGGTGGGGTACTCTGGAACAGTGGATACTCAATCAGGCTCTGCTTCAGCCTCGTCGTAGCTTCAGAGATAGTATCTGGTAATGTCGATGGTGTCACGTCACCAGTTAGTTCATCACGGGGGTTGTCTGGGTCAAGGTAATGCTGGAAATGCCGGAGTCTGAGATAGATTTCCAGATTCGTCTGATACACGCCACTAAACGGGATTTCACGCGCTTCATAGTAGTCCTGTAACCACTCGAATGCGTCTGGCTCAAGCACCTCAGACAGGGTTTCACCTGTCGGGATTGCATTACTTAGACCGTCGGTGTAGAAGGTATACACCTCATCTGGAGTGGGAAAAGGCCCCCCTTCAACACCCGCGTTCGTTACGATTGCTACCCCATCGTCTTCCTCAGGGAGATTCGGGAGCATATCACCGTCCAAGTACCATTGAATCGTAACACTATCCTCTAGCTCAAACTTACGAATCCCACATAACACGAGCTTCTGCGTTCGAATTGAATCTAGCTCGTCCTCGGGTGGCCCGACTATATCACTGACTGCACGGCGGAGTTCACGGTGAAACAGCTCTAGGAGCCCCTGCTCAATATCCGAGTTGCCAGATTCGGGGCTAGTCATACATACTAGTTGCTAGGCCTAATACAATAAACCCTCGCAATATCTCAAGTGTCTGGTCAATCCTATAGCATAACGCCCGGGACTGTAGGTGTCGCTCTGGTAAATGCGGCCTCTACATCTTGCACTCACTTTGGATTGTGGTCATCGGAATCTAATTTCACACGAGTGTGAAGCACAGCTTATTGATTTATATTGCTGAAACAAGTGGGGGGTAGAGAAAAAGAAAAGCGGATGGCTGTGGGTGGAGTTGCCGGAGAGCAGGTCTCAGACCGGGGTTTTGAGCCGGTAGTCGGTCGCGGGGAAGTACTTTCCAGAGCCGTTGATCGCGGCGTTC
>CAZWHR010000126.1:0-3673 GCA_964633675.1 uncultured archaeon
CAGTATGTGCGCTACAGACGATACTTCCCTGCACCTTCTCGAACAGGTTGTTGTAGACCGGTCTGAACATCCCGATTATGTATTCTGCACCGTCCTCAAACTCCTCAGCCATGTTCTCGAACCATTCCTCGTCCAGTATACATCCCCCATCAGTACCGACGATATAGTCGTTCGATGCATGCCTTACAGCTATGTTCCTTCCTTCTGCAATGTTGCATCCCGGCTCCTGTATGGGTTTAAGGTTCTCTATGCTTTCTGCATACTCCTTTACTATCTCAAAGGTCCTGTCCTCCGATCCCCCGTCAACAACTACTACCTCATCAGGCTCTCTTGTCTGCCTCTCTATAGAATCCAGAAGATCCCTTATAGTCTCCTCCTCGTTGTAGACCGTCGTTATCAAGGTTACATCTACAATAGCTTATCCACCTCGCTGTCCAGCTGTTTTGCAAAGTTATTCCAGGAATACTTCTTGCTGTGCTCCAGCGCTTTCTCACACATCTCTCTGTACAGCTCCATATCCTCTGTAAGCTTCTCTATCTTCGATGCAAGATCTCCGGCATCCGCCCTGGCTAGGAAACCGGTCTCCCAGTCTTTTATGCTTTCCATAGGCCCCCCCTCATTAACAGATATCACCGGTTTACCTGAAGCCATAGCTTCTACAGGTACGATCCCCCAGTCCTCCTCCTTTGCGGTGAAGAGCACTGCAAAGCAGTTCGACATCAGCTCCGAGAGCTCTGCATCTGTTAGGTTCTCCTCTATCATGACATCTTCCGACCTTATCTTGAGCTTTAGCTCCTCCAGATAGTCCTCCTCATCTGGGAATCCTGCCAGCACCAGCCTGAAGTCCTTCCCTGTCCGGTCCTTGAACTCCTTGAAGGCGTCAATAGCAAGCTCCTGCCTTTTGTACCTCTTGAAACGCGAAGGATAAAGAAGGTAGTTTCCTGTTTCTCCTTCCGTGAACTTCTCCAGGTCCGCTCCGGGGTTTATAACTCTTAAAGGCTTTTTACCTGACAGGCCGGATTTTTCTACATGCTTCAGTGTGTTCCTGCTGTTGCAGACCACCCTATCGAAGTTAAGCCATGCACGACTTTCCAGGAACTTGTACACCTGCACCGCTATTCTGAAAGGAATGCTGCCTATAGAGCTGTACTTATTCAGATAGTAGTCGTAGAGCTTGTGAGCAGGCCTGAGAAGAGTGTGGCAGTAGCATAATGTGGGTATTTCATTATTTTTGAGAGCTATAAGGGACCCTATACCTGTCTCCGAGACCAAAAGCGCATCATAGTTCTCCAGAGGAAGTTTATCCGACATTATCTCCCTGAAGGCTGAGAACCCCTTGTTCAGGAATCCTTTAGGAACCTCCTTGTCTGTGAGCGCATGTATATCTTTGGGATACTCCTCAAAGCTCTGCTCCTGGTAGTGGGTGTATACATCTATATTGTGCTTGGAGGCTTTACTGTATTCCATTATAAGCCTCTCTGCACCTCCTTTTGATCTTATCCAGGGGTGGTAGAGCGCTACATCAGCCATCTTCCCACCTCTTTCCATTCAAACATCTTTATTTGAATCATTTCCATCTAGACCCTCTCTCTGTCAATTTGAGCCCAGTATTTAAAAGCTGTTCTATATTTTCTGGACTGGTGTTTGAAATGATGGATTTGAAGATAGTTAAGCTTTCGGTCCTGGCGTTGGTCTTGACCTTAATAAACCTTCCTGTCACAGGCATCCAAAACCCTGTATTTGAGGACAGCTTCGAGGACGGGAACTTCACTGATAGCTGGACAGTAATTAGGAACCATAGCACGGGTTTTGGGAAGCCGATTGATAGGTTTGCCAAATCGGGAGATATGTCGATGAGAGTGCATATAGGAGAACTCTACAGCGGAGATTTCGACTTTCAGAAGAATATCTCCGAGTTCAAAGGATTTCGAAAGAACCTCAGCTTCTGGATAAGGCCGAATTCAGACACTGTAAAAGCTGCTTACGGCTTTTTAGGTCCAAGGAGTTATATGAAGGTAAATTTTGATGCTCGAGGGAGGCTCAAGTTCAAGTATATCAATGGTAGCGGTCATATGAGAAAGGAATGGTTTGGCAACTATGAGCCCAAGGTCTGGTACAAGGTTTCGCTTTCGGTTAATCCCGAAGAGGATACTTCAACATTCAAGATATCTGGTCAGAACGGTAGAGAGGAAGAAGTTGGGCCGGTTACCACCAATTCACCTTTTACCCTACTTAGATTTGGTGTGGGGGATATAGGAGGCCCTACAGACCTTTATCTTGATGATGTGGTTCTTGAATCTTCGGGAAGAAGAGAGGATTCTAACGAGAGAGTTCCTGAGCCTGCGCCCAATAACTCTGTCCTGGTAGTCGAACCCGAATGGGAGAAAGTCCTGAAGGCTTCTACAGTTCCTCAACCCGTACTTGTGACTTCAGATTACGGAAAGAAATTCCATGAGCTGGTCAACTCGACCGATCCCGAGGAGATCTACGCTCTTGGAAATCTAGAGGGTTCTCCAGGATACAATATCACGTCTCTAGCACCAGAACATGTGCTCCCTGTGTTCTTCCCTAACTCTACGGAAGCAGTATCTGTGGATGCAGAATACAGGGAACATACTCTAAAGGCCGCACAGTATGCCCGTGAAAAAGCCATTCCTCTGGCATTTGAAGGTGATTCCGGAGTCAATAGGATAGAGCTCTCCGAAAGAGAGCTGGAAAAGCGTTATATAGAATCTGTGTCTAAGGAGAGCGAGATAAACCATGTGGTGCTTGCGGATACTAAAGCTCCTTCTTCTGCTCTTGCACCTCGATACGCCTCTAAGCAGAATGCCTACCTTGCAGTTGAAGGGGGCTCCGATAAGACTCCTGAAGATTTTATAGACACCTTGAAGACTTCTATAGACGAACTGAGGGAGCAAGGACAGGGCACAGAATCACTTGGATATATGACTGACGGGATGTACCTGACCCTTTTCGGCACCCCTCACAAGAAACTGGAAGATCCTGTATCGGAGATAAACCTTTCCTCGGACGGTTCTAGCCGGGAAAAGGTCTTCCACTCCGACATGATATATACCGATCTGAATGGAGATGGCAGAGCAGATCTGAACTATGGAAGGATTCCTCGATCGGTCGAAAAGGCTTCTAAGATGTTTAAAACCGATTTAGAGAGCGATAACGCTCTTGTGGCTGGAGAATACGGGAGATCCGCCTGGCCAGGCGTTCTCATGTACCGCGGAGGAGGAATGTGGTCGGCAAAGAAGATGCGGTCGGTCTTCCAGAACCAGGGATTCGAGACAAAGTTCCTGGCGGAGAAGAGAGTATCCCCCACAGACACTAGGAAGACACTTACAAATATTCCTTTCCACCTTTTCGGTGTCCCTAGCCCTGAAGAGGCCCTGGACGCAGTTGACGATATCAAAAACAACCTAATAGAGGGTGATTTTGAGAGTTCTGTCCGGACGCTTGTGAACAATGCACCAGGCCTGGCCAAGGCTGCAGCAGTCAACTCCGACAAGGTAGCGAAGTACACAGGCAATCTGGTCTCCGCTGGAGCTGTAAAAAACGTGTTTGGAAAAACATCTCTAGCGCTTTTCAGAGCTCTAGCGCTGAAGGACTCCACAAGACTCCTTCAGACCTATATGGAAAACGACATAGATCCCAAGAGGGAGAC
>CAZWHR010000127.1:0-3670 GCA_964633675.1 uncultured archaeon
AACCGCATCCGCGGCCGTATCTGGGGTACCCCGTTTTCCAACACTGAGCCACGGGAGGGGCTCGCTCAGTCGGGGGGACACCAACCCACCCTGTGTCTCCCTTTCTGGGTTTCGCCGGCTGCCACGCCGGCCAGAGGCTCGTTGTAGAGCTCATCAGGGGTCTTGAACCCGTTATTGCACGGGAGGCAGACCCGACCCTAAGAGAAAGTGAGATCATATCTCTACCTCTACAGTGATCATCTCCCAGTAGAGCGTTGATTTCGGGAGTTCGCCCACGGTGATGTCGTTAGAGAGCGCTTCTGACCGTTCGCTGGTCAGGTAGAGCGCAACTCGTTCCTTACTCTCAGCATTGTACACATCGCTGACCACGGCTGCTACAGCTTCTAGATCCTGATCCTCGGTGAACCGTCGGGCACACCTATCTGGATAGGGTACACATCCCGATCCAAGTATCCGGTTCTGGTCTTCTACGAACCCCTGATCAAGGGTAACGTCGTCCGGGACAACAAATTCGATAGTGACAGTGTCTTGGTCGGGATGACTGGACGAGAGTTTTTGTTTGTCAGAGTCGTCGGCTTCCCTGGGAGGAATTATCGGGTTACTGGACGACCCTTGTTGGGGGACCACGTGGTTGCTCTGTCTATGGCCGGATTTTTTCATGGGCGGCGGGCTTCCCGATGATTGGTGGGGGTGAATCACAGGGCGTCAGCGGGGATGCTTGTGTCGTGGATTAGACTTGCAAGGTCTTCCCGGAGCTTCTTGACTAGCGTTCGAGGGGTGTCTCCCGATTCGAGGATTCGGCCAACATGGTACTCCTTCCAGTTCGAGAGGTTCCGAGCCTCAAAGACAGAGGGGTGATCCTCTCGGGAGTCGGGTTCCAACTCGTCGGAAACCAACACGACTGGCGGGTCCGAGTGGAACTCGAGTCTGATCTCTGCTGTCTCCGGCTGCCATCCGGGTGGTGTCGGCCATCCACGCACGATAACAATATCGTACGCGGGCGAGTGGGACACCCTGTAGTCCTCTCGAAGGGCCGCCACGGAACACGGTACCTCTAGCGGATCGCAAGCGTAGGGGGCGATTAGCGTTCACCTCGGTTATCGAGAACCAAGAACCAGCAGGCCTGTCCTCGCAGTGAGGAAGCCTGTTTCGAGTCCTTGACCCGTAGGGTATTGTTGGTCTCTAGTGGGGCAACAAAGCCATCAAATCCGCATCCTAATTCTTTAACTGCTGAATTAATACTCCACATTACCATTTTTCAACTAACACCACAATACTATCTGATTACTACTCTAAGGTCTTAAGAATTTCGGAGGTCAATATAGGTTCTCTCGATATCAAAATTATTCTCTTATATAATTTTATTATTGATATATTTATCTTAATCTATATTCTGATATCTTGTTTAGTGACGAGAGTCAGATTCTAATGAGCAGAAGAAGCAACCTACTATGTAGGTTTTATTGATATGGAGAGTTGAGAAGGTGAACGTGAGTGGTGACTTAAGATGTCACATCAATCAGCACAAACCGAAGAATGGACACTGAGAAAAATCCAAACTCATGGAGACGGATACAAAAGAATCAACATACCCAAGACCTACGGTGACGATTGGGAAAAAGAAAAAGTAGAATACAAAGAGATAGACGATTACCTTGTTGTCCGGCCACCCGAGAAGCATACCGAGATCTCCGTCATTGAGTTAACAAGCGACAGAGAAGCAGCGCGGTTAAACCTGCCAGGCGATAAAAGCGCGTTCTTGATCGAACTCAAACCGGATTCTAACGACTCAAAAACATTCAAATTCTTAGATAAATCGACGATAACTGAAGGATTAGTCGAAGCCACTTTAGAGGTGGATGCCCCAGACGAATTCACCCATATTGAAGACCAGGCTTTGATGAAATCACTCATAGTCCAATTGCTGCAAAGTTACTGGATGGCAGGGGCTGACAAGATCTGTATTCCAGAAGACGAACTACAGAAGCTAGCCCATGAAGATGAATGGAAAGGGCTTAGAATAACAGCTGAAGATGCGATTGAGAGCGCGGAAATGCCTCCTGCTCTAATATGGGATGAAGAAAACAGAGTCTTCGAAGTGAAAGACACAGATGGCACTCCCATACGAGATGAGGGAGATCCATATTCTGCCCTTGTTGATGCTACAACTGATTTCATGTCTACTTTTTTCCGAGGAGTATTAACAGGAGAAATAGAATACAGAACTAACGTGGATCTATCTGGAGATGAAGGGATAGTAGATAATTACTGGGCCTTGACAGGTAGAAGTTCAATCCAGGACTTGTTGAGTCTAAAGGTTGATGAATATCCTGATAAGATGGCCAAGATGCATTTCGCCAAATACTGTGAGATGTGCGTCGACCACATCCGTGACTGGTATGAACTATTCGATCTTTTCGAAGACATTGTACAAGATGAAGATATCGTTGATGCGGTAAGAAATGAATTAAACAAGATTTTCTTCTCGGAAGAGTCAGGAAAACACATGTCATATGATGACCAATTGGAGTCAATTTCTAAGACCAGTTTCAGAGACGAAAGACCGGTGTCGGTTGACGTAGTCAAGGAACAAATACAGGCGTATGAAGGCAGAAAAGAGAAGTTGGAAGATCTTTGGAAACAGTTGACGAAGCATTTAGACGAATCTCTTACTGACGAAGAGGTGGAATCAGTATCTCAAACTGCGTTCGTGGTTGGAAAATTAGCCACAAAATCCGAACAAATAGCTCGTATCCCTCGATCAATGGCTATTACAGCGTTCGGTTTCAGATACCTTTCTCAAGCACTTGAATCCTGATCCATTTTTCGGAACGATCCCTATTCTATTCCTGCTTCCTCTTTAGCGTCAGGAAAAGACCCAAAGCGGTAACGGTACGTAGCCGGGGAAGGATACCCTTCGAGTCCAGCTAACGCCTCTTCTGTTAGTGGTTCACCCTCTTCCTCTGACGCCTCTAACAGGGAAACAATCAACTCTTCATCGGAGTAATGATTTCCCTCCCCCCTCGAAAATGTTTCAAGCCCTGCCTTCCGCTTCGCTTCATTCCAAGAATCAAATCTATCTTTATAGGTTGAAGGACTAGGATATTCGCTGCGCTCCGCAATATCCTGAGTCGTCGGCGACCTCCCCAGCTCCTCAGCCAACTCAACTAACTGATTCAGAAACTCCTCCTCCGGAGCAGAACGATCAATATCGACTCCTGCCTCCTCCTTCGCTTCATTCCAAGAACCGAAACGATTCGAGTAGGTAGCACTAGCCGGATAACCCTCCGCCTCATCCATTTCTTGGTTAGTAGGCGGTCTCCCCAGCTCATCAGTCAGCGAATCAAGCATCTCTAGTAATTCCTCCTCAGTATACCGAAACGACATAAAACCCAATAATTAATAAACATTAAATTTATTATGAAATCTCTTAGTAGATAGTTGCAGATCAAAAACCCTTATTCGACTCATTTCTTCTGAACCGTCTTAGTAGCGTGACTCCATATCGTACTTCACGCGCCAGGGTTTTAGCGGGATTCTCATGGAATCACGCTGGAAACTTAGTACTACTTCGGCGATTGCCGACATCACTATCATATAGCCTATTGCAATGTGCGAAATTAGTTCGGGACACTCCGCTGATATGCATCGGTAATATTATGTGTGCACA
>CAZWHR010000128.1:0-3654 GCA_964633675.1 uncultured archaeon
TGTCAAGCAGCTGGCAGAATATGCATTCCTCACCTTGTCCAGGTTGCTGTGGCATGGCTCTCTATGTGAAGACAAGCTATAAAATAGTTGATGCAGTTGAACCTCCGGGTTTTATAAACAAGGAAGCCCTATTCTTAGATATTGAAAGGGTTTAACACAGTATGGCAGATGATTCAGACGACATAAACTTTGACAAGCCGGTTGAGAAAGGAAAGAACTACAAGGTAGAGATAGAGGACATCGGCTCCAAGGGAGATGGAATAGCAAGGATAGAGAACTTCGTTGTATTTGTACCTAAGGCGGATATAGGGGACAAGGTAGAAGTAGAGATAACTTCTGTAGGCCGTAGATTTGCCTTTGGAGAAATAGTAGAAGAAGATATAGAAATAGATGATGGAGAAGAGCTGAACGGTGACGAAAAATCTGTAGAGGATGTCGGAAGCTCGGAAGAAGACGAAGAAATTGAGGGAATTTAGAATGGGAGACGATGATGACAGGTATGGGAAGGATCCTTATGAGGAGAATCCCGTAAGTCACGAAGAGCAGAAACAGGCCAGGTATGGCAAAGAAACCACCACTGAGTCCGACGATCTGGGAGATACGGACGATGATGGCCTGGATCACGAGGATCAAAAGAGAAGCAGGTACGGAAAGGAATCAGAGGAAGACAAACTTGGCCGGTAGAGCGAGTCCAAGTTCTAGGCAATTTTTAGAGGTATTAAAATGTTAGAAGCTTTCAGAGCATGGCTTTCGAACAATCCGCACCTTGCAACAGGTCTAAAAGTTGTAGTTGTACTTATATCCACATATCTGGCAGTTAAAATCTTTGACCGGGTTCTGAAGAGATATTTCAGGAGAATTTCAAAGGAGATGGACATAGAGACCACCTCTTATGTCCTCCTACGAAGGCTGGTAAGAGTATCAATATACATCCTAGGTATATCATCGGCTATATACACGGTTCCAAGCCTTAGACAGATATCTGTGGCTATGTTTGCCTCAGCAGGATTTGCAGGTATAGTGATAGGATTTGCAGCCAAGGAGGCGTTCTCCAACATAATCTCAGGTATATTCATAGCCATATTCCAGCCCTTCCATGTGGGGGACAAGCTGGAGGTGGACAAGTACTACGGCACTGTGGAGGACATAACACTGAGGCAGACCGTGCTCCAGACCCCGAGCAACGAGAGAGTTATTTTTCCCAACACAACCATGGTTAACAGCAACATACTCAACTATTCGATAAGGGAGGAGAAGAGCAGGTACGAGGTCACTTTCATGATAAGCTATGAGTCGGATATCGACAAGGCGCGGGAGATCATAATGGAAGAGGTTGCCGAACACTCCCTTACAGAGGAGGAAGAGTCAGATGTTATCGTCAAGGACCTTGCTGATTCCGGAGTGACTCTAGAGCTTAGGATCTGGGCTTCAGACCGTGGAGATGCATGGATAGCAGGCCAGGACCTCAGAGAATCGATCAAAAAGCGGTTCGACGGCGAGGGGATCACTATACCCTTCCCACAGAGAACTATCTCCTATCTCGAAGACGAAGAATAAGAATTAAACTATTTTCTACCCGCATACCATCATGTATCGGCATTTTGCACCCTCCCAATCTGGAGGATCATCACTATCACTATTGGAGAATCCGTGTCTGCACCATAATTGCCAGCTGCTATTGTAGTAGGCCTGTGAACCGCCATAATGGTTGTCGTACCATGTTCCTGTATCGCTCCAACTTCCTGAATAGTGGGAACCTCGATGATCGTCCTCTATAGAAACAATAAGAGAACAGTTACTTCTGGAGTATCCGTCTATAGGCTCTATAGTATCTCCATGGCTAACTCTGCCTGATTTGAAGTCGCTGCTAGCGTTCTCCAGTTCGCTCAGAGCATCGGTCAGAAGTTTCTTCTCACCATCCACAGTTACCTCTATCTCCTCTCCTGAATGCCCCATGACCTCTGGAGAGCTTCCTGACTGGTAGGCGTAAACCCCCGCAGTCAAACCTAGGAGAACGACTACAGCAAGAAGGGCATAGACACCACGATCCGTAATGTTTATCTCAAGGTTCAGTTTCATTAATACATCAAACAATTTTAGAGAGCCGCATAAATATATTTTCCTTCTCAGGGAAAGTCTGGAGAAAAACCGAGAGTCTGTGGTCACTTATTTAAAACTTCCCACCAAGTTTCACCTTCTGTAAGGGAGGTATGATCTCTATGGCAAAATACAGTGTAAAAGGAAAAGCGGACATGGGGCGCGAGACACAGCCCTTCGACAAGGAGATAGAAGCAGAATCCGAGAAAAGCGCAGAGGAGAAGGTCTACAGTTTCTTTGGAAGCAAACACAGTATTTCTAGGGCAAACGTAGAGATCGAAAGCCTTGAGGAGAAGTAGGGTTTAAAAATGACAGAGGACATGGACAAGGAAGAGCTTCAGCAGGCTATGCAGAGGTACCAGCAGCTCCAGCAGGAGATAGAGGCTCTGAAAGAATATACAGAGGAGCTGGATGAGAAGATCGAGGAGCTGGAGACAACTCAGGATTCTATAGATGAACTGGAAGATACTGAAGAGGGAAGCGAGATAATAGTGCCTGTAGGTTCAGGCGCCTTTGCAATCGCAGAGGTCAAGAACAACTCCCAAGTGCTTGTCAACATCGGTGCCGACACCATGGCCAAGAAAGAGATGGACGAGGCCAAGGAGCTCCTTGACAAGAGGAAGGACGAGATGGAAGAGGCCAAGAAGGAGATAAGTCAGAACCTGCAGGAGGATCAGCAGGAGATGCAGGAGATAATGCCCAAGCTGCAGAAGATGCAGCAGAAGATGCAGGGCTGACCGGGGATACCATGTTCGAGTCTCTAAAGGATTCTATAAAGAACTTCTCAGCTTCAGTCAAGTCCGCAGTAGTTGAGAAAGAACTAGATGAGGACACTGTGGAGGACATATTGTGGGATCTGGAGCTCAACCTTCTGAAGAACAACGTGGCCCAGGAAGTGGTTGACAGGTTGAAACAGGATCTGAAGAAGGAACTTGTGGGTGAGAGCGTTACCCGGACATATGCCACACAACACATAAAGGACACTCTCAAGGATGCTGTAACCGATATACTTGAATCTCCGGATGCCTCTATAGAGAACGTGCTTGGAGCGGATCCGGGACTTGTTATATTCATGGGGTTCAACGGTTCTGGTAAGACCACCACCCTAGCAAAGGTTGCGCACCGGTTCATGGATGAAAATTCTGTGGTGCTGGCGGCAGGAGATACCTTCAGGTCTGCAGCTATAGACCAGTTGCAGGAGCACGGCGATAAGCTCGGGCTAAAGGTGATATCCCACGACTACGGTTCCGACCCTGCAGCTGTAATCTACGATGCGAAGGAGCATGCGGAGAAGGAAAATCTTGACCTGGTTCTTGCGGATACCGCTGGAAGGAGCCATTCGGACCAGAACCTGATGGATCAGCTGGACAAGATCTGCCGTGTGAACGATCCAGACATGAAAATACTGGTAGTAGATGCGCTCTCCGGAAATGACGTGGTCCAACAGGCCGAGAAATACGAAGAAATAGGATTTGACGGAATTATCGTCACGAAGGCAGACGTGGACAAGAAAGGTGGCGCAACACTCAGTCTCGGATACCTCACAGGAAAGCCGAT
>CAZWHR010000129.1:0-2761 GCA_964633675.1 uncultured archaeon
GCTCTATCGCCAGTATGAGTTCTGGGCGATCTTTACGGCGGGGTTCACGCCGCTGCCCTACAAGGTGTTCACGGTGACGGCCGGGGTGTTCAACCTGCCGCTGCACACGTTTCTGATCGCGTCGCTCCTCAGCCGCGCCGGCCGGTTTTTCCTGGTCGGAGGACTCTTCATGGCGTTCGGGGCCCGCATCAAGTCGTTCGTAGACCGGTACCTGGAGGCGCTCAGCGTGGCGTTCGTGGTACTCCTGATCGGGGGGTTCGTGGTGCTGAAGTACGTACTTTGAACAGCAAGTTCGTTGACAATCGAACGGATCCCCCGGTATATTCCGAATCTCAGTACGCCTGTCCACTCAGCAACACGCGTTCACCCGTCCGTCCATGGCGGATATCAACGACATTCGTAAGGGAGCGACCATCGTGTGGCGGGACGGTCTCTGGACCGTCACCGACTTTCTGCACGTGAAGCCGGGGAAGGGCAACACCTTCGTCCGAGCGACGGTGAAGAACGTTCGGGACGGGAAGGTGATCGAGCACGCGTTCAAGAAGGGCGACAAGTTCGAGATCGCCCGGGTCGAGCGCCGTTCGCACCAGTTTCTGTACGCGGACGAGGTGGGCCTGCACTTCATGGATCAGGAGACCTACGAGCAGGTCCAGCTGCCCCGGGACAAGGTGGAGGGCTACGAATTTCTCAGCGAAGGCGGTACGGTCGACATCCTCGTGTGGACCGACGAAGACGAGCCGATCCGGGCGGAGGTGCCCGAGAAGGTGGAGCTCGAGGTGACGGATACCGATCCCGGACTGAAGGGTGATACGGCGACCGGCGGCACGAAGCCGGCCGTCCTCGAAAGTGGAGCGACCGTCAGCGTGCCTCTCTTCATCGACGAAGGGGACACGGTCCGGGTCAACACACAGACCGGTGAGTACCAGACCCGCGTCAGCGAGTGACCGGGGTTTCATCCGCAGGACGGAGCGGTCGGGTACCGAATCGGTGGTCGAAGCTACGCGCATTCAGGAACCTACATCCGTATGGATCTCGATAAAATACGCGAGCTTCTGAAGGTGGTCGCCGAGAGCGACGTGGCGGAGGTCACGATCGAGGAGGACGACTTCAAGGTGACTGTTCGGAAGAATCAGGCGGAGATCACCATGCAGCCTTCCTCCTCGTACTTCCCGGCGCCGATGCCCATGCCCGTGCAGGGCGCGGGACAGGGCGGTGCCCACGCCGGCATGCAGCCCGGGGCGCAGCCGCAGCAGCCGGCGGGCGGAACGCAGCATTCCCCGCAGGCCGGCGGGCAGGCTCCCGCACAGGGCGGTGGTGCAGGTGGCGGCCAGGCGGCCGAGGAGCCGACCGACGATGAGTCCGTCGCCGATTCTGAGGAGTTGGTCCGCGCCCCGCTGGTCGGCACGTTCTACCGCCGGCCGTCCCCCGACGACGATCCGTTCGTCGAGGTGGGTACCACCGTCGAGCCCGGTGAGACGCTCTGCATCATCGAGGCGATGAAGATCATGAACGAGATCGACGCCGAGGTCGGCGGCACCGTCAAGGAGATCCTCGTCGACGACGGGGAGCCGGTCGAGTACGATCAGCCCCTCTTCGTGATCGAATCGGCCTGAAGCATGGCGGGCATCGACAAGGTTCTCATCGCGAACCGGGGCGAGATCGCGCTCCGCATCATTCGGACCTGCCACGAGATGGGCATCCAGACCGTGGCGGTCTACTCGACGGCCGACGAGGAGGCCCTCCACGTGCGTTTTGCCACCGAGGCGGTCTGCATCGGACAGGCGGCCTCGAAGGAGAGCTACCTTCGTACGGACCGGCTCATCGCGGCCGCCGAGGTGACCGGCGCCGACGCGATCCACCCGGGATACGGATTTCTCGCCGAAAGCGCGGACTTCAGCGCCATCTGTCGGGATCACGGGCTCATCTTCATCGGCCCGAAGCCCTCGACGATCCGTGCGATGGGGGACAAGAACTACGCGCGCAACACGCTGGGGGAGGCCGGCGTGCCGACGGTACCGGGTTCGGAGGGAGAGGTCGAGGAGCCCTCCGAGGCTGCGGAGGTGGCCGCCGAGATCGGCTATCCGGTGATGCTCAAGGCCGTGGCTGGTGGCGGCGGGCGGGGCATGCGGATCGCCCGAAGCGAGGCGGACGTCACGAAACAGTTTCGCGCGGCGAGCTCCGAGGCCGAGGCGGCGTTCGGCAACGGGGCCCTCTACGTGGAGAAGTTCGTCGAAAAGCCCCGGCACGTGGAGATCCAGGTGATGGGGGACGGAGAAGGCAAGGTGATTCACCTCGGGGAGCGGGACTGCACGATCCAGCGCCGACACCAGAAGCTGATCGAGGAGGCTCCGTCTCCGGTCGTCGACGACGATCTCCGAGAGGAGATGGGAACGGCTGCGATCCGGGCGGGCGAGGCCGTCGACTACGAGGGCGCCGGCACGGTCGAGTTTCTGCTCGATCCGGACGGCAACTTCTACTTCATGGAGATGAACACGCGGATCCAGGTCGAGCATCCGGTGACGGAGGAGATCACCGACACGGATCTCATCCAGATGCAGATCGAGGTGGCTCAGGGAGAAGGCCTGCCGAACGGCTCGTTCGAGCCGAACGGCCACGCGATCGAGTGCCGCGTCAACGCGGAGAATCCGTTTCGGGGGTTCACGCCGTCGCGACGATCGGGATCGAGCAGATCATCATCGGTTCGTGCAGCTGGACGAGTCCGATACGAGGACCTACACCCCGCCTGAGCTTCCAGAGGTAC
>CAZWHR010000129.1:2771-3646 GCA_964633675.1 uncultured archaeon
ATCACGGCGTTTCACGTCCCGGGGGGACACGGCGTCCGGGTCGACACGCACGCCTACGCCGGGTACGTGATCTCACCCACCTACGATTCGATGGTGGCCAAGCTGATCGTGCGCGGGAAGAACCGCACGCAGGCGATCGCGAAGATGCGCCGGGCACTCGACGAGTTCGTGATCGAAGGGATCGACACGACGATCCCGCTGCACCGGCAGCTGATGGACGATTCTAAGTTTCGGAACTGCGACTACGACACCGGATACCTGGACGAGTTCACGCTGGAGGAGGAGACGCCGGCCGCCTGAGCACGCCGGACTTGATTCTGTAAGCGACCGACCGTAAGCGCCCGACCTGCCGATGGATTTTCCCGAGGATCGCTACTACACCGAGGAGCACGAGTGGATCGCTCCGAACGAGGAGGGATCGAGCGCCCGCGTGGGCATCACGGACTTCGCGCAGCGAGAGCTCGGCGACATCGTGTTCGTGGAGCTGGAGCCGCCCGAAACGGAGCTCGCCCAGGAAGCCCCGTTCGGCACGGTCGAGGCCGTCAAGACGGTCTCGGATCTCTACATGCCGGTCTCCGGCATCGTCCGTGCGCTCAACGAGCGGATCGAGGACCATCCCGAGCTCGTGAACGACGATCCGTACGGGGAGGGGTGGTTGATCGAGGTGGAGCTCACCGATCCGGACGAGCTGGAGGGGCTCATGGAAGCCGCGTCGTATCGATCCATGGTCGGGGAGTGAGAGGATGCACGAGAAGGTCATCGTCGTCGATTACGGTTCGCAGTACACCCAGCTGATCGCCCGGCGGATCCGGGAGATCGGCGTCTACTGCGAGATCGTGCCGTGTACCCGGCCCACGGAGGAGATCGCCGCCATG
>CAZWHR010000130.1:0-3634 GCA_964633675.1 uncultured archaeon
GGACCTCCCGGCCTCGCTCTCCGATCAGCGCGATCACGTTGACGTCCGCCTCGGCCGTGCGCGCGATCATGCCGAGGAGCGTACTTTTTCCGACGCCCGAGCCGGCGAAGATGCCCATCCGTTGGCCCCGGCCGAGCGTCAGGAACGAGTCGATGGCGCGCACGCCCGTGTGGAGCGGCTCTTCGATCATCTGCCGATCCAGGGGGGAGGGCGGATCCCGATGGACGGGCTGGCTATCCTCGGCGTGGAGGGGCCCCTTGTCGTCGAGCGGCGAACCGCTCGCGTCGATGACGCGGCCGAGCATCTCGGGGCCGACCGGGATGGTCAGCGGAAGGGAAGCGCGGCGCACCAGGCATCCGGCCTGCAGACCGACCGTTTCCTCGAGGGGCATCAGCACGGTGGTGTGCTCCTTGATGCCCACCACCTCGGCCTTGACGCGCCGGCCCTCCCCGGAGTCGTCGTAGATGTAGCAGAGCTCGCCGACGGCCGCATCGAGCCCACTGGCTTCGACGAGAAGTCCGACCACGGACTGTACCTTTCCGAAGCGAAGCCGGTAGCTCGGCGTGTCGGACAGCTTCTTTCGTACCTGAGAGAGCAGCGAGGAGTCGGGGGAGGTGGGGGCGTCGGTCATTCGCTCGGTCATTCCGGCGACTGAGACTCGTCTGCGGAATCGGAGGACGCCTCGTCGTCCGGATCGCGCAGACCGAGTCCCGTCGTGATTTCGCGAAGCAGTTCTTCTTTCAGGTGGCGGAGCGCGCCGTGGGGACTCTCGACGATCCAGTTGCCCTGATATTCGAGCTCCGGATCCGAGTGCCAGTGCAGCTGTTCGTAGGCGGCGTCGAGCTGCTCCATGAGCCCGCTCTCCTGCATGCGGAGATAGTCGGCCGGGTGGAGCGTGACGTCGGTGCGGCCGTTCCCGGCGAGCTCGTCGACCGCATCGTGGACGGCCCCCTTGACCCGATCGTGCATCTCGTGGGGCAGGGGGGCATCGAGAATGCGCTCGGCGATCTCCAGAGAGAGCTCGGCGAGCTCGGTTTCTACGTGCTCGAAGAAGCTCAGCCACTGGGATTCCAGCTCGTCCAGCCCCTCGCGGAGCAGGGCCTCGAGTTCAGCGATCTGCTCGTCGGCCTCCTCGCGGGCCGTCTCGCGGCGGTCCCGCATTCGCTGTTTCCACTCCTCCTCCCACGCCGCGCGCAGCTCGTTGAACTCTTCGTCCGATAGGCCGAAACGGGTCTCTTCGTCCTCGTCCTCCGCCTCAGACGCTTCGGATTCGGCCGATTTGGAGGATTGTTCCTGCTCGACGCTGGCGTAGACGGGTACGCTGTCCTGCTCTTCGCGGGCCTGGGTACCCTGGATGACGCCCCGGCGAGCCTCGGCGAGCTCTTTCTTTTTCTCGACGTCCGAGGAGGGGGGCTCCACTTTGTCGGCGGGTATACGCTCGGCGTGTGCGGCGACCCAGTCCTCGAACGCGACCGGATCGGGCTCGTCCTCCCGTTCGGCCTGCTTGATGACGTTCTTGTGCGGATGCATACCGGGAAATGTCGATCAGAAAGGGTGCGGGGTCGGGTTCGATCCGGACGAATGCCGCGGTGCTCGCGGACCTGAATCCGGTTACACCCGGCTTCGCATGCTGCTTCGACTCGTCTCTTCCTCCTCGTCGCCGACCCGGTCCTCGACGAGCCACGTGTGAATGAGGTTGGCCGTGGTTTCCGGGGACTCGCCGACCTTCTCCTGGATGTCTTCGAACATCTGGTGTTTGGCCTTCAGGCGGGCCTTTGCCTCGGGGGAGAGTTTGCTCGTGTAGATGTCGTCCACCAGGACCAGCTCTTCGATGTCCTCCTCGTCCTCGCTCTCCCCGTCCTGGCCGGCCGGCACGACCCCCTGCTCCTGACGTCCGCCCAGCTGAGCGAGCTCGTTCTCCTCGATTTGTGGCATCTCGAACTCGCCCTCACTCACCCGCTGGCTGGTCGAGCGGATCAGCCAGAGCGCTCCGAGGATACCGAGCAGCATGAGCGCGTAACGGATGTACATCCGGTACTGCTCCTCCTGCTGCTGCTCGCGCATCTGCTGGGCGATGGTGTTCTCGGTATCGGTGTCGAACCGCGTCTGCTGGATCGAGAATTGATCTCCTCGTTCCGCATTGAAGCCCACGGCGTTCTTGACGGCGTTCTCGATCTCCTGGAGCTCCTGGTCGGTGTACGGTTCGTACGTTACGTCTCCCTCGCCGTCGGCTGGCGGGACCCGCTTGTGATCGAGCATCACCGAGACGGTCAGGTAGGAGATGTCGGGCCCCTCGTGCTCGGTCCGCGTGGTCGATCGGCTCAGCTCGTAGTTACGGACGAGCGAGTTCGCGTCGGCTCCGTCGGTGCTTTCCTCGAGCTGCTCCTCACTGATTACCGTGCGGCTCTCGGGATCGATCTCCTGATTCTCGGAGATTCGGCGGGTGAAGTCCATGTCGGCTGAGACTCGTAGGATCGCGTTGCTCTCGCCGAGCACCTCGTTCAGCATCGACTGACCCTTCTCCTTGATGTGCTCCTCGATCTGCCGCTGCACCTCGAGCTGGGCGTTCGAGACCTGGAGGTTCTGATTTCCGGTTTGCGGATCGGAGAGCATGTTGCCCTCGGTGTCCAGCACGGTCACGTTCTCGGACTCGAGGCCTTCGACGGCGCCGGACACCAGCGCGATCACGCCACGGATCTGTCCGGCGTCGAGATTCAGATTCCCCTGGGTCTTGACGATGACGGACGCGGACGGCGGATTCTGTGCCTCCCGGAACGGCGAGCGCTCGGGGATGACCAGGTGGACGCGGCTGCTCTCCACCTGTTTGAGGCTCGTGATCGTTCGAGCGAGCTCCCCCTCCAGGGCGCGCTTCTTGTTGAGCTGCTGCATGAAGTCCGTCATTCCGAGCGTATTGTTGTCAAACAGCTCGTAGCCGGTCGTGCCGGAGTCGACCACCCCCTCGCCGGCGAACCGAAGCCGCAGTTCGTGCACCTCGCCCTGGGGCACGTAGACGGCCGTTTCCTCCCGGCGGAGTTCGTAGGGTACGTTCTCCTGCTGGAGGGTCTGGACGATCTGGTTCGCTTCGGAGCTCTTCAGCTGACCGAACAGCAGCACGTAATCCGGGCTCTGAGCCCAGTACGCGACGCCGACCAGTCCGAGCAGTCCGCCGACCAGGACCCCGATCAGCGCGAACCGCTGGAGGTTGCTGAGGCGTTCGAAAAAGTCCCGTAGGCTCTGAAAGAAGGAGTACATCAGTGGTTAGGGGCGAGAGGGACTCGAGAAATCGGTCATACCTGCATGCGCATGAGTTCCTGATAGGCCTCCAGCGTCTTGTTGCGCACCTCGGTCATGAGCTGGAAGGAGACCTTCGCTTCCTCCATGGAGAGCATCACGTCGTGGAGGTTTTTCTTCTCCCCGGAGACGAAAGCCTGCACCTCGTCGTTGGCCGTTTTCTGGGCACCGTCGACCTCGTCGATCGCGTTCTGGAGGGTATCCTTGAAGCTCGAATCCCCGGATTCGTCCGGACCGGCCGGGGAGGGCAGATCCGCGAATCCGTCCCCCGATCGCTCGGGGCGTTGGATGGACTGCAGGCGCTGGAGTTCGGCGATAGTCATGGTCTGGGTCCGGGTGGTTC
>CAZWHR010000131.1:0-3620 GCA_964633675.1 uncultured archaeon
GCAATGGAGTATCAGGATCGAGGACACTTCGTGATCGGCGGCTCCAACTACGGACAGGGCTCCAGCCGTGAGCACGCGGCCATCGCACCGCGCTATCTCGGCGTGCGGGCCAAGGTCGCCGACAGCTACGCCCGCATCCACCGGGCCAACCTGATCAACTTCGGCATCCTGCCGCTCCGCTTCGTCGATCCGAGCGATCACGGGCGGATCGATCAGGGCGACGAGCTGGTCTTCGAGAATCTGCGGGAGCAGGTCAAGAACGATGCGGTCGAGGTCTACAACAAGACCAAGGACGAGACCTACGAGACCGAGCACGGCATGACCGAGCGCCAGATCGAGATGGTGCTGAAAGGGAGCAAGATCAACGTGGTGCGGGAGGAGCACCAGGAGGGTGAGCCCGCGTAGTACCCGTCGTGATCCGTGCAGAGCGCTCGATACGTAGCGCTGCTCAGATACGTAGAAAAGCCCCGGCTACCGAGAGGTGGCCGGGGCTTTTTGATTGCTGCTCACGTGGGCTCTGCCCGCGTCGTCGCTGGGTACGTATGGGGGGTGGGATTACTGTTAGCGCGTAAAAACCGCCATTTTATTAACTGTGAGTAATATTCGCCGGTCTGTCTGGGGCCCACGTGCCTCGGTGGACGCTCGAGCGCGCCGGTCCGCACGCGGTCGACGCGCAGTTCGCGCAATGGATGGATTGTCCATCCATTATGTGGATTTCATCCCGATCGCCGCGGCTGTTGACCCCCGGATATTGCTGTCAGGTAAAAATAGGGCCATTTATATTGCCTAACAGTAATTCAGCCCCCCCTATACCGCCAGCGTCCAACCTGCACTGCATGCACTCACTCCGGACGCCAGGGCATTTCCTCTCCGTCCTCACGAGGCCGGAGGAAGCGGGCGCCGACCTCCTCGTACCAGTCGTGGAGCTGTTCGCGCATCATCTGCACGCGTTCGGGCTGGGCGCTGCTGAGATCGTCCTGCTCCTCGATGTCCTCCTCGATGTTGTACAGAAAGGTGCGGCCTTCCTCGTAGCCTTCGATCAGCTTGTAGTCGCCCATTCGAATCGCGCCGCCGGGGAGACCGCCCTGATTGGAGTAGTGCGGGTAGTGCCAGTAGAGGGCTTCCCGGTCGAGTTCGGCGTCTCCATTTCGAAGGAGCGGCGTCAGTGAGACCCCGTCCTGGTGCTGATTCGGTCGGGCCGGCACGCCGGCGATCTCCAGCATGGTCGGGTAGAAGTCCGTACTCATCACCGGCTCCTCGCTCACCGACCCGGGCTCCGTGACGCCGGGCCACCGGACGAGGAACGGCACCCGGATGCCCCCCTCGTTGAGCCAACCCTTGCCGGCCTGGAGGGGGCGGTTGGAAGTCGGCAGTCCCTCGGCCGTGGAGAGTCCGCCGTGGTCGGAGGTGAAGACGACGACGGTCTCCTCCGCGATACCGAGCTCCTCGAGCCGGTTGAGGATCCGGCCGACCTGGCGGTCGACGGACTCCACCATCGCCGCGTAGGTGGGATGGTTCTGGATGAGCCGTTCCCGCCGCGGTTCGTCGGTGGGCCAGACCTGCTCGCGGCGTCCGAAGACGAGATCATCGGGCAGCTCCACCGACTTGTCCTCGTAGTAGGCGACGCGGCTGCGGGGCGCCTGCATCGGTATGTGGACCGAGTAGAAGGACATGTAGATGAGGAACGGATCCTCCTGGAAGCGGCCGATCAGCTCCGTGGCCTCGCGGCCCAGCCGATCGGTGAGATACTCGCCCTCGGGCCCGTCCTCCAGACGGGGATTGCCGTACGGCGAGAAGTATCCCTCACCGCCGTCCGCGACGGGGGAGCCCGCGGAGAACCCGCCTACGTTGACGTCGAAGCCCTGGGCCTTCGGCCAGTAGGTCGAGTCGGGCCCGAGGTGCCACTTGCCGAGAAACGCGGTCCGATAGCCGGCTTCGCCGAGGGCTTCGGCGAGGGTGGTCTCCGAGCGCGGCATCGCGTTGCCGAACTCGGCTCCTCGGAAGCGCTCCGTACGGGTGCCGTGAAACCAGTTCGTCAGATTGGGCCGGCTCGGGTGGCGTCCGGTCATGATGCTGTAGCGGGAGGGACTGCAGACGGGGTTGGCCATGTAGCCGTCCGTGAATCGCATCCCGGACTCGGCGAGCCGCTCGATGTGAGGGGTCTCGTAGAAGGTGGCCGGGTTGTTGGCCTCGATGTCCATGTACCCGAGATCGTCGACGAGAATGAAGACGAAGTTCGGGCGGTTCTGATCGGGATCACGTTCGTCGGGCTGCGCCTGGACGGGGTTCCCGGGAATCAGACTGCTTGCGAGGAGAACGGTCGCGAGGACGAGGACGGACACCGGGACGAGGATCGGAGCACGCACTTGGGCGAACGGAGCGGACATGGAGGCCGGTGAAAGTGATCGCGGGAGGTTTAGTGGCGAGGGTCCGCCAACTCGGTCTGCAGGTGATGCATGACCGCGTCGTGGTCCCCCCAGTCGACGCCATTTTGCTCGATCGACTCCGTCACGGAGGCAGCCGTGATCACGTACTTGAACGTATAGTCGGGCAGATCGGCGTCGCTCAGGGACGGGGTCGAGGCGTCCGGACCGTTGGGGGTGTAGTAGTAGTACAGCGTGAGCTGCTCCTCCTCATACGTGTAGTTCAAGTTATAGAAGAACTCACCGCCGAAGGCCAGGACCTCGTGAGGGAGCGGGGTCCACTTCGTCGGGGAGCCACCGAACCCGTCGATCGTCTTGAGGTAGACCTGGACGTGGCCCTTCTCGTGGATCTCCTGCGTGATCTCCGGGACGTCCAGTTCTGCCACCAGCGCCGAGCGCGATAGGGAACCGTTCGGTGAGGTCTGAAAATAGAACCGCCCGCTTTCCCAGTCTTCGTTCGAGAGGGTGACTGTTTCGGATTCGACGTTGGCGTTACCCGGGGGACCCTGAGGTCCCTCGGGGCCCTGGGGGCCTTCCGGGCCGGTCGGTCCCTCCGGGCCGGTCGGTCCCTCGCAGGCGCTCAGAACGAGACCGAGTACGAGCACGGGCAGGACGTACGCAGAATGGCGTGCGCGCATAGAGTATAGAATGGTGAGACGTTGGGCTGGAGATGGGAGGGAAGACGAATTCCCGGATGGCCAATCTAACCGATAACGAGCGGACTCGTAAGGCCCGATCCCGCCTCCGCGGCGGTCGATGGGGGGGTCACCGCGTCACCCGCACGCTTCCTTCGGAACCGATCTCTTCGAGGTGGACCGTTTCCAGCCGGTTCGTTCGGCTCGAATCGTACGGGGCCCGGACCCGGATGTAGTTGTCCGTGTACCCCTCCATCCACCCGTCGTGGTCGTCCTCCTCCCAGAGCACGGTGCGCTCGGTACCCAGATGAGTTCGCGCGTGGGCCTGCTCCTTCTTCTGGGAGAGGATCCGGAGCATGCGGTTGCGCCGCTTGCGCTCCTTCTTGGGGATGGAGGTTCCCATCTTCTCGGTCTGTTCGGCGGCCGGCGTGCCGGGCCGCTCGGAGTAGGTGAAGGCGTGCAGGTAGGAGACGGGGAGCCCGTGGACGAACCGGTAGGAGTTCTGAAACCGTTCCACGTCCTCGGCGGGGAAGCCCACGATGACGTCGACCCCGATGCACGC
>CAZWHR010000132.1:0-3614 GCA_964633675.1 uncultured archaeon
ACCCCCTTGGCTTCAATCGGGGGCAGCGCCTGGCGATGAAAGCCACCGGTGGCCTAATTGGGTTGGGTATCGTCGCGGCCCTCTTAGACGGGTTAAACGGCATCCTTCTCTTCCTTGTTCTATTGCTTCTGTCCTTTGCTATCGTCTGCGGTATCCTCATCTGGCGGAGTGCCCAGTTCTTTAACGAACGCCGAACAGTCGCTTCGAACTAACCAATACCGATGGCCCAGGGTGCTAAAGAAGATCATTAGTCTCTTTGAAGAAATTGTTCTAATTCAATCCATCCAACACTAAATTCAGGCGACAACGCGTAGTCTCCGACGGACCGAGGAGTAATTACCCTATTCGGATGGTCGCAGACACGGTGGTTGGTCGTCGCAGTCAAGTTGGGAGAACCTGAAGCGCACCTCGACCCCTATGTCTCCAAATCGCTGGTTAGGATTCACCTCGCCAGCCGCTCGGCCTCATCTCCGTTCGAATACTACAGGTGAAGTAGATAATATCGCGTCGTGCGGTCAAGATGACACGATAGACCGACTCTAGCATAACGCAAAGTATATTCAACGGCTTACCCGAGTCGATTTCCCAATGTTAAATCGGCCGCTCGGTGAAAAATTATCATGGCAACATCGACACCGTTCATTGACCCTGAAACGGGCGGACTAGATACCGACCAGCTCCGTTCGGAAGCCTATCCGCTGCCGTCCACGAAGTGGTTGGGGTTGGTGCCGGCCAGGATTACGTCCTGGCGCGAGGGTTGAACCGAGAAAGCCGGGAACGGGTTAAGTCCGAAATGCTCGTTGGCACGGTCGTCGCTCACGTGGACACGTCCTGGGTTTGTTCGGTCGGGACCTGAACTCCAGGCAGGACTTGATCTGCAGATGGTTGAGGGGCGAGAATCATTGGTTGGACTCTCCAGTGGCGATCCGATTGTATATGCGCCCGATTGGGGCGTTTCCTGGGATCACCTGGCTCAACCCCTCAAAGAGCGGTGATTCAGCGGTGACGCCGGCGAAAAGAAGCTTCTGACTGGAAGTGTGCGACCAACCGAGATGGGGTTGTTGAAAGTAGCCGAACTCAGCGAAACCGGGTTTCTTTGGGGACTCGTTCAGGCCTGATGCATTTGTTGTGGGCCATACAGAGCAGGATGTACCAGTTGTTCGCCAGTAAACTTGAGTCAGTTATCCCTTCACGAGGTTGAATGACTGGTTCTCTTTCCCCTCGTAATTATGAACTACTTCGATGGCCGTGAGTTGGCCCTCCACCGTGGAGAGGATACACCGGTAGTCGTAACTCGCATTGCCACATTCAACCGTTGCCGTCGGTCCGAAGCGAGACGCTGTTTCGATCATAAGGTTCGCCACCCCGTCAGTAGAATTGTACCGAACTGACCCGAAGGCTGGGCGACGACACCCAGACGGGTCCATCGTTCCCGAAACTGTGGCACCGGTGTCTCCAAACGTCGCTGTAGCGATGTCGTCCGTCGGGGCGTGACTATCGAGAATTCGAAAAGTCGAACTGATACCCTCGGCGGTGTGGCTGACGGCCGTTGGCGTCTCAGCCGTTGTTGTCGGAGGTTCCGTCTGCTGGGACGGACCCATCGATTTCTGACCGAGACAGCCGGCCAGACCGACGCCACTGGTGAGAGCGGCAAGAACGGTTCTGCGTCGCATACAATTCTCTCGAACGACTGGCGGAAAAACCCAAGATTTGGTCAAACACGCATTTTGCCGTAGCATCCGACAGGGGCTGAAACGCGCGTTTGAGCCTTCGGCACCGGTTAGTAGCGGACTCTCCTGAGGGTATAGTAGATGTCCACTTTGCAGTTGTCGAGACGAAAATTGCTGACTGGGGCGGCAGCCTGCGTAACCGGCGGCTCTGCGGGGTGTACGGCTATTGCCGGCGGTCCCAACCCGAAGCCACTGCCGGAGGTAGCGCCAGGCCCGGATGACTGGCCGGCGAGCGGGTACGACGCGCAGAACACTCGCTACAATGCTGGTGCGTCGCCACCGCGTACGGAGCCGACGCCACGGTGGACCCGCAATTTTTCTAACTGCCAGGAACCGGTCGTCCGTTCGAACCGTGTCGTCCTAAACGCAGATCAGCGCACGGTCGGACTGCGCGCCACTGACGGCGAGAGGGTTTGGCAGTCCGACTCCGAACCTTGGGGTTATGAGACACCGACGCTCGGCGCTGAACGGGCGTATGCAACCGGCGTCGATTGCGCGTTCGGCGTGGACCTCGTTAGCGGTGAGGAAAGCTGGCACGCACAGCCATGCCATGGTGCCAATACCGCAAGCGGGACGATCGCCAATGGCCGTTTTTACTTAGAGTACGGCGGGTTCTTCTCGGCACTCGACAGGACCGGGCGTGTAACCTGGGCGTCTCCTCACGATGCCCAGGGATCGCCGACGATCACCGAGCAAACAGCGTACGTGGCGACCGTGTTCACAGTTGAGGCGGTTGACCTGACGACGACCGCCCACGAATGGCCGTGGGAAGATCGGGATGACGACGAGCCCCCCTACGCCACCCGCAGTGACGCCACGAAGTGGTCAGTTCCACCCGAGAGCCGTGTCACCGGCCCGCGGATCTATCGAAGTCCGGCTGTGGCAGGGGCATCCGTCTACCTAACGATCGAACGTCAGGAGGAGCCCGGCGGTGAACTCCGTGCTGTCACCCGGGACACTGGCGAAGAACGTTGGAGGATTTCGTCACCACCTGACCGGCAGCCCAACGAGGAGCGAAGGGATGCGCCCGACCCTGTCGGGCGGCCGGTCGCACCGGTCGTGACGAAAGACCGTGTCATCACCGCCTTGGGTGATCGCCAACTGCTAGGGCTTTCCCACGGTGGTGAACTCGAATGGACGAAAGAATTCAATCAAGAGGTGACGAACGTGGTCGGTGCGGGCGATACCATTTTCGCAGCCACGCATGACCGGTCAGCGGAAACGAACGAACCCGAGCATGCGACTTTGCTGGCCTTCGATTTAGCAACCGGCGATCAGCTCTGGCAGCTTGCGTTCGATGATCACATCGAAGGACTCGCCGTCGCTGGTGGTACCATCTACACGACGGTCATCAGTAATCGACGACAGGAAGGGGACATTGCCGAGAAACGAATCGTCGCGCTCGGATAGCGGCCGACCTTCTCCATTCCAAGTTAGTAAGTTGGTGTGACGGGCTTACCTGTCGTACTGTTTGATCGCCTCGGTGATTTCGGCCACCGAGTGATCTCGGGAGATTTTCAATGGGCCCCGGAGCACCGTGTACGAATTGTGTAGCTTCTCAATACGTTCCTCGTAGGTGGAGAGTATAAGCGGTATTGGGCTCACGGTAACCAAAGCCGTCAGACCGACTCTAGAATACCTCCATCCGAGGCATTCCCGGTGCCGCGTGGGGCAAATTCACATGAATAGCCGTTTTGCCTTACTGTAGCCCTTTTCTAGCTGGACTACCTATGTTCGGTATGGATAGACGTCGGTTCCTTACAATAAGTGTCACAGGTCTCGGAGTCGTTACCGCTGGTTGTTCGGGGCTATTCGGCGGGACAGTTCATTTGACGAACCCTGAAACGGAGATCCAGGACGACGGCCGCGAGAAGTATCTCACGT
>CAZWHR010000133.1:0-3600 GCA_964633675.1 uncultured archaeon
CCCGAACGAATCCGGGAAGCGTTCATTTTCACGGTTATCAAACCCGGATTCCAGTATGGACGCCGGTGAGGACCCCGCCGCGCTCCGGATGGTATGTATGGAAGCTTCATCTGAAATATTCGCGAAGCCAGGACACCTTTCGCGCCAATTGACCAACTGCCGGAAGACCAAAAATGGAATTAGTCAAGAAACTCATGGGACGCTTCAACCGATAACTTCCCCACCTCCACTCGTTACTGTACTCAATAGCTCCCCCAAAAACAGAGGCAATTATCGGAACCGTTTCTTCATACCCAAAGAATTTGAATAAAGGGTTATTGAAATGTATGGGGGGATACAATTAAGCGGAATCCAATATTTCGGCCACCTCTTCTCGAAATAACAACAAGGCCTGGCATTCCGGACATCTCGAATGAAGATGTTGTTCTTTTTTCGGTAGTTTACTGTTTTGATCGCACAAAAAACATTCTACCACGTCTCCCTCCTTTACCGACGTCAATAAACGATTCCCGGCCAGCCTACCCCATAGAACTTTTTCTCCGGATTCAGAATCTATCAGGGTCTTGTAAGCATCTGATATAGCTGCAAATTTTTGAGAGAGAATTCTTTTTTGGTCTTCTGTTTTATCCGGATGTCTATCGGGATGAAACTTCCTGGCTAATTCTCGGTATCTCTTTTTTATTTTCTCTTTTGAGGCATCAGAAGTTATCCCCAGAGTAGAAGCAGCTTTTTCTCGTTCCGTATTCCTATCATCAGGTCTATAATACGCCAGAGAACAATAGTATAAATCTTCTTGATTCAAACCGGCCCTTGTCCCAATGGCCATAATCGTCTCGGCCTCTTCTGGGGAAACGATACCATCGGCAGCAGCAATTCGCCAAGCACTTTGTGTCAAAAAATGTCTAAAACCGGGAGTTACAGAGGTTAACAACTGAAGATTCGATATCGCTTCTTTCTCTTGACCTCTATTTAAAATACTGTTTAAATCACGGTTATAGATGGAAATCCCGGCTGTTTTAGCTGTCGCCCGAACAAGCTTACGGAGTAAATTTTCCTCCCGTTTATTAAGAGAGCCATCAGCTGTAGCAATTAAGATTAAAAAGGCTGCGTATTCACTTAATATTTGACGATCATCATTATTAGATGAATTTTTTCTTTCCGCGGTAGATACTTGTCCAGTATTCTCGGGCAATTTGCAAAGATTATTGTAAATTATCGCGATAATACCTCCAATAATGGAAATTGGATTAAACCACATTTTTAGCAAATTATCTTTTAAGGCTTTTTCCTTGAGTGCTTTAGAACACGGATAACATAATCTTCCCGAATAACTTGCTATTCCAAAATATATAATAATCCCATAGCAATAGTAAAAGGAGACACGTTTCGCAGGGGTGGTTCCGCAGACTTCGCAGAAAATGTTTGGGTTGCCCTGTTTGTTGGGACTCACAGTGAATTATACTTTTATATTTAACAAATAACGTTTAATTGGAGTAATTAAGTCATAATAAATACTTCTATCACCCGCTGTATCATTTCATAAAAAATAATTATTTTCAATATATTTGACATTACACCGATATTGGTGGATTCTGTTTTGATAAGGTATCATTTATAACGCACCAGACAATGTCTGAAGAGAAAGTCCAAGTAGAATGTCCAGGTTGTGGGATTGATTATTATATCTCCCGATCTACATTGGGCAGGAAAGCAAAATGCAGGAATTGTAAGGAAAAATTTACCGTCGAATTCAATAATAATTATACTTCTCAAAAGAATAATTCAGTGAAATCAAATAATACACCTTGGTATCACAGGGACCTTGATATCAACCCATCCAACAAAGATTTAATAATCGCGTCTGCCATAGGACTACTCTTTCTTCTCGTTCTGTATATATCCTTTCGATTCCAGAATGAAGAAACTGATCAAAATACACCAGAGAAAACAGCCCAAAAAGATCGTTCAAATCAATCCGAACAGTCATACGGAAAAAAAGAAAATAAAAACCAGGCACAATTGGATCAAACGACGAATTCCAATTCTCAACAATCGGGTACCAACCACAAAGTAAAGGAACTAAAAAATGAGGTGTCGAAATTAAAGGAACAGGTAACTGAGCTGAAAAAGAATAATCAGCCCAAAATAGCAAATAAATACGAGAAATACAGGGTAAAAGAAAAAAAGGGAAATATAGATAACCCGGAAAATACACAAGAAATACACAAATTAGCGAAACGGATTCGGAAAGGGACGGTTACTGTTATTCCCTTTAACAAATACGGGAATAAAATGGGGCATGGGAGTGGGTTCTTCTACAAGGGGGGCGACATAATCACAAATTATCACGTAGTGAAGGGAGCGGATCATGTAAAGGTAGAAACAATTGACGGAAACCGTTACCAAGTTACGGATGTGGACTCCTTTGGTACATCTGTCGATCTCGTCCAACTTGACACAAACATACCGGATTCGGCGGTTAAACGATTACCCATATCAACGAAATTACCCAATTATGGAGAAAAAATAATCGTGGTCGGAAGTCCGGGATCAGCAAGACTGAGAGGAACAGTAACAACAGGCCATATTTCTTCCATTCGACAGATTAAAAATCAAAAATACTTACAAATTGATGCATCGATTTCCTCAGGATCATCTGGGAGTCCTGTCGTAAATATGAAAGGGGAAATTGTTGGGGTGGTAAAGAGCAAGGCAAATTTCGCGGAAAATATTTCCTTCGCAATTCCAGCCGAGAAAGTATACCAATTAAAATCATATAACAAAAGAAAGTCGTTACTAAAGAAGCGGAAACAGAGACAGAAAGAATTAAAAGGGAAGGCGGAGAAACATCAAAAACGGAAAAATTACGGTCGCGCTGTTTATTACTACAAGAAATATCTTAAGAATAACAAATATGATAGGAAAGCATATACAAATCTTGGCTGGAGCTATCTTGGTTTGAAAAAATACGATAAAGCTGAAGAAGCTTTATATATGGCAATGACTTTGGGAGAAACTTCGTATTCATTAACGTATGGTCTTGGCGTGGCTTCCGCAGGAAAGGGACGTTATTTTACGGCAGAGAGATTTCTAAAGTCCACGATCAAAAAGAAACCAAAAGCAGAACTTCCATATTATTTCTTGGGTATAACTTATTTATCACTACATCAAAAGTACCCTTTGCTTGGTTATGACGAAAGCGTAAAAGTTATTATCAAAAAACTAAAACGGATGAATTCGAAATATGCTCGAAAATTGTTAAAACTTCTGAACAACTAATTATTATCCGCGACCGTCAGCAGAGGTGAAACCCTAACATAATGAATGTATGACCGTCCAATGAAAATAAGCACCAGCTTATCCAAAGTAGAGTCCGAGGGAAGCACATCCCTGACGGGCGTGGTTCCGGAGACGTTTGTGCTACCTACCACGCGGCGGTAAGATCGCAACAAATTTCCCTACGAAGGCAAGATGCCTTCGTTCCAATTAGGACACCATCCTTTCTAACTGGGGGCGGAAGCATCCTTGCTTTCGCAGATTCTATTAAATTGCTCCCCTCTAATTTTATCATTTACAAAGGCAAGATGTTGTGTTCGTTGT
>CAZWHR010000134.1:0-1426 GCA_964633675.1 uncultured archaeon
CCTTGTAGTTCGAGTTACCGCCGTCGACGAGCACGTCCCCGTCTTCGAGGTGGGGAATCAGCTGATCGATCGTCTGGTCGACGGGATCGCCCGCCGGAACCATCATCCAGCAGATCCGGCGAGGTTCCAGGCGGCCAACGAGATCCTCCAGGGAGGAGGCCCCTTCGGCCCCCTCCTCGGCGATTTCCGAGACGGCTTCTTCGCTGAGATCGAATCCGACGACCTGGTGATCGTCCTGCATCAGGCGCCGGCTCATGTTGGCGCCCATCTTTCCGAGCCCGATAATACCGGCTTTCATGGCGATGTGGGATCTGGTTATTCGCGGTGCGTTCGCGTACGGAGTGCGTAGAAGTATATTCGTGCGGGTCGGGAAGAGGAGCCGGGCCCTCAGTTCGCCTCCCGGTCAATCAAACTCTGGACCACCTCCGGCAGTCGGTCCGGCTCATCGACGATCCAGCGCTCGTCCAGATCGCTATCCGCGTGGACGCGCTCCTGCGTGTACTGGGTGGTCACGGCCACGCAGTGGAGTCCGGCGTTTCGTGCAGCTTCGATGCCGGTGGGGGAGTCCTCGATGGCGAGGATCTCGTCCGGGCGCGTTTGCATCTCGAGGGCGACGGACCGATAGATTTCGGGGTGGGGCTTCGTTCGTTCGACCTCGTCCCCGGTAATTGTGAAGTCGAAGACGTCCTCCAGATCGAGAGCGCGGAGCACCCGATCGGCCTGGTCGCGCTGAGAGGTCGTGGCCAGCGCCACTCCGCACTGATTGGTCCGCATGGTCTCGAGAAGGGCGCGGGTGTGGGGCCACTGGTGCTCGCGCAGGGTGTCGGGGTCTTTCACCATTTCGTCGTAGTAGGAGAGCCGAACCGCCACGAAGCTCTCCCACGGGGTCTCGACCTCGAACTCGGCCATTCGCTCCTCGGAGGCCGACTCCAGATCGAATCGCTGCATCAACGTTCTCGCGACTTCTCGTCGCGACCGCCCGACGACCTCCTTGTAGGCTTCCAGTACCTCGTCGACGTGTACGTCTCGGGGACAGAGTTCGACGGCGGCCTTCGCGTAGGAGAGGGCTTTGAGGTGTTCGGTCTCGACGAGCGTGCCGTCCAGGTCGAATACGGCGACTCGAATCATCTCGGTTTCGGGAAAGCACCGGTCGGTTCAGAGAAGAAGGACGCAGCGGGGGGCAAAGGGGTACGCTTAAAACACGGCCACGTCCCCGAGCATCAGCAGAGCGACGAGCAGGAAGAGAACACCCATGCCGATCTCCAGCCACCGGTCGGGAATTCGTTCGGAGACCATCGGTCCGATCTGTCCTCCGATCAGTACGCCGGGCACGGTGAACGAAAGCACGCCGAGCAGCTGCGTCAGCTGCGCTCCGCCCTGCCGGACGAACTCCACCGTGTGCCCGACGGATGCGACGAGGGCGGTG
>CAZWHR010000134.1:1436-3586 GCA_964633675.1 uncultured archaeon
CACGAACACACTGGTGGCCACGGCCACCGCGCCGGGTACCCGGCAGCGCTGCATGAACAGGTAGCCGTTGAGTTCTCCGAGGCCCGTCGACACCATTCCGATGAATAGGCCGCCCACCCCTCCGGTCAGCATCCCTTCAGCCTGATTCTGGACGGTGTAACAGTATGAATTACCGTCGCTGTCGGTGAGACAGCGCTCTGCTCGACCGCTCTCCTGCCGGGTGGCTTCTTCGATTTTCTCCTGAACCTCCTCGGCCGGAGCCCGGAGGAAGCTTCCCGCCACCGCGACGAGTCCCACGCCTAAGATGGTCTTAAGCATTTCGCCGGGTACGTAGTGAGCAGCATACGTACCCACCAGGGCCGCCGGGATACTGAAGGCGAGCACTTTTCCACCCATCCGATAGTCGATAAGCCGTTTTCGCACATATGCGAACAACCCGCTTCCGAACCCGAATACTTCCGTTACGAGTCCTGCGCCGATTGCGGCGGCGGGTTCGAGACCGACGACCAGGATGAAGAAGGGCGAGAAAAAGGTGGCTCCCTCCACACCGGAGCCGAGTGCGATCGTCGCAAAGACGACCGCTACCGGCAGCATGTACCAGAACTCGAGCACGGGATCGGGGCGATTTGTGCAGGCTGTGGTCAGGTGAAGGATCGGACGGTTTCCGCGAGCCGATCCAGATCGGAGGGAGCAGCCTTGATTCGAAGCACGTGCCGGTCGCGCTCGGCCAAGGCCCGATAGTCTCCGATCGCCTGGGCCCGGATGAGCTCTCCGAAGGTGTAGTCGGTTTCCGGCACCGTCACGTCGTCTTCGGGCTCGTCCACGATCTGCAGGAAAAGGCCGTTCGGCGGTCCGCCCTTGTGGAGCTGGCCCGTCGAATGGAGGAATCGGGGCCCGTACCCGAGGGTGGTGGCCAGGTGTGTGCCGTCTCGGAGCACCCGTACCAGCGTGCGCAGCCGATCGGTCGTTTCTTCGGTCGGAGCCAGGTAGGCCTGGATGCCGATGTAGCTTCGCTCGTCGGCCCGCTCCAGCCACTCGGCGATCGCGTCGTCGAGGTCGTCGGAGGCGACGGGAACGGTCGGAGCGCTCTCGGGGGCGGTACGGCCCTCCTCCTTCATGGCCTTCTTCGCGAGCCGTTTGGCGGCCTCGACGTTCGGCTGGTTGAAGGGGTGGATGCCGAGAATGGCACCCGCTGCGGCCACGCCCATCTCCCACCGATACATCTCTCGCGCCAGGTCGATCTCCTCGTCGAGGACGGTGCGGATCACCGGATGGCCCGCCGCCTCGAGCGAATCGAGCAGCTCTTGCTTCTCCGGATCTCGGTCCTCGCGGAGGCTGAAGTGGACGAAGACCCGGTCGTCCCGGTAGAAATCAGGGTCGGTAAGCGGCTCACCGGCGACGGGGATGATGCCCTTCTCGTCCTTGCCCGTACTCTCGGCGATCAGCTGCTCGAGCCAGGCCGGGAACGCTTCGAACGTCGGGGACGAGGAGAAGGTCACCTTGTCCCGTCCCCGGACGGCGAGCTCGCCGAGCACGGCTCCGAGCTCGAGGCCGCTGTTTCGGGAGGCCTCTACGCAGAAGGCCGATCCTTCGCAGGCCGTCCACGCTTCCTGGAGCAGCGCCCGCACGTCGATTCCGATCAGGGCCGCCGGCACGAGGCCGAACGGCGTGAGGGCCGAGTACCGCCCTCCCACGTCGGAGGGAGCGAGGAAGGTGCGCCGGAAGCCGCGCTCCTCCGCCAACTCGGTCAGGGGCGATCCTGGATCCGTGGTTGCCACGAAGTGCGCACCGGGCGCCTCCACACGGTCGCTGAGCCGATCCCAGAAGTAGCGGAAAAAGGAGAGCGTCTCGGTCGTCGTCCCGGACTTACTCGCGACGATGAAGAGCGTCTTCTCCAGGTCGAGGTCGTCCTCCAGGTCCCGTACGGCGTCGGGATGCGTGCTGTCTAGGACGGTCAGGTCCGGATGGCCGGACGAGCCCCCGAAGATGTGCGTAAAGAAGTCGTTGACCTTGGTGAATACGTCCGGAGCCAGGCTCGATCCGCCCATCCCGAGTACGATCGCGTCGTCGAACTCCGGCCGCAGCTCCTCGGCGAACGCCTGAATCTGATCGGCCTCCTCCCGCATCGTCTCCGGCAGCCTGAGCCACCC
>CAZWHR010000135.1:0-2391 GCA_964633675.1 uncultured archaeon
AGCGCGCCCCCCAGGGCAGCCGTCAGCCGGGCCGCTCGAGAAGAGAACAGCGACGGCACGGGTGAGAGCGCCGAAGACGGAACCGGGGACGATACCGGGGACGAGTCGGATTCCGCTGAGACGCCCATCGAGTTCGATCCGGCCTAGGCGCTCGGACGGTCGAATCGAAGGCGTACTTTGCAGCCGTCTTCCTGGTACTCGATCCGATCGGTGAGCTCCTCCATGAGGTAGACCCCGCGTCCGCCCACGTTCTCGAGATTCTGCTCGAGGAGAGGATCCTCTACGTCGGTGCGCTGGAACCCTCCCCCCTCGTCGGAGACGGTGACGTCGACGGCCTCGGACGTGACGTTCACCTCGACGATGACGTCTTTCACGGGGTCGTACTCGTTGCCGTGGTGAAGCGAGTTCGTCACCGCTTCGCTCGTCGCGACGATCAAGCGGTGGGTCGTCTCCTCGCCGAGATTCAGCTCCTCGGCGATGCCCTCCAACCATTCGACGGCCGTCTCGATCTCGGATTCCTGGCTCGGCAGGGCCAGCCGCCGCCGTAGGACGGGGTCCGATCGGTCGGCGGACGGGTTGTCGGAGACGTCGTTCATCGTTCCGGTACGGGGCTCGGTTGGCTCGTAACCTGGCGCCGCGCTCTGTGATCTCGGGGTTACTCGATGTCCTCGATCGCGCACACGCCGTGAATCTCCTTCGCCAGTCGACCGGCGAGCGTTCGACGATCGAACTGGTCGACGAACTTTTCGTCCACCTGTGGAGCGGTATCTTCCCGGCTCCAGGCCATGACTTGCTCGATCGCTCGACTGATACCCTCGACGTCCTCGGGAGGTGCGGTCACCGCACAGCCATATTCCTGAAGGGTCTCGCGGGCCGCTCCCTCGGGGACGAGACCCAGGATCGGCTTTCGGCTTCCCATGTACTCGTAGAGCTTGCTGGTCGAGATCGTCTCCGCGCCCTCCTGCCGCCCGACGGTGAACCAGAGGGCATCGGCGGAGAGCAGGTAGGAGACCGCTCTGCGATGGCTCTTGTAGCCCACGCAGGAGACCGCATCGCTCAGGTCGAGCTCGTCGATGAGATCCTGCGTGCCTTCGGGCACCAGTCCCACGAAGACCAGGTCGAGCTGTTCGGCCAGTTCGGGACGCCGGTGGAGCAGCCGCCGCACCCCGCGCAGAAAATGGTCGGGGCGTCGCTCTCCGTAAAATACCCCGCAGTAGAGGAGCCGGAATCGATCGCCGGCGGGTATGATGCCCTCCGGCGCGGCCTGCTCGAAGTCCTCCGGATCGAACCCGTGTGGGAGAATCGAACAGCGGGTATAGGCGTCCGGCCCGAGGTTTCGCTGAATCAGGCGCTCTTTGATCGACCGGTTGATCGTGGTGACGTGATCGCTCGCTTTGAGTACCCGGCTTTCGAGTTTCTCGTGGCGCCGCCGGTGGTACGGCGTCGGAAACGAGAGCAGCGGATTGCCGACCCAGTCGTCCCGAAAGTCCGTGACCAGGGGGAGTCCCGTCTCTCGGCTCAGCGTCTCCCCGATGAGGTGACAGGTATAGGGCGGTGCGGTCGAGAAAATGGCCTGGAACGACCGGTCGGCGAGCAACTCGCGCCCGGTCTCCAGGGCGTGGGACTTCCAGCCGATCTTGTTGTCGGGGATGAAGAAGAAATTCGTGAGCGCGTCCAGGACGCTTCGCTGCCAGCCGGTCGGCATCTCCACGGTTTCTCCGTTGGAGAACAGCCGTGTCGGATCCCACGAATCCGTCCGCACCACCTCGACGCCGGCGCGGTCGATCTCCTCCTGCAGCTGTTCGTCGTAGGCGAAGTATCCGCCGGGTTCGACCGTCAGGACGACCGGTTCCCACCCGTACTCGGGGAGGTACTTGACGAACTTGGCCACGCGCTGGACGCCGCTCATTCCCATCGGAGGGAAGTAGTACGCGACCACCAGCAGGCGGCGCATCGTTGTGACCGAGACGTCGCTCATACCGTGATCAGTTCCTTCCTCGATTCGGTCAACACCTCGGCACCGTCCGGGCTCAGTACGACGATATCTTCGATACGGATCCCGAACTCCTCACCCAGGTAGACGCCCGGCTCGATCGTGACGACGCACCGCTCGGGCAGCTCGTCGTCCACGTGGTAGGAGAGCCGGGGCCACTCGTGCACCTCGAGACCGAGCCCGTGGCCGAGCCCGTGGGAGAACGCGTCTCCGAGCCCGGCTTCCTCGATGATCTCCCGCGCCACGCCGTCGAGGGCTTTGCTGGACATGCCGGAACGGGCGGCCTCGATCGCCGCTTTCTGGGCTTCCAGGACGGTCGCGTAGACCTCGCGCTCCTTCGAGTCGAGGGCTCCGACCCCGACGGTCCGGGTCATGTCGCTCGCGTATCCGTCGACCAC
>CAZWHR010000135.1:2401-3568 GCA_964633675.1 uncultured archaeon
CACGAGGTCGCCCCGCTCGACGGCCCGATCGGTCGGACGGGCGTGCGGTTTCGCGCCCTGCGGGCCGGATGCGACGATGGGGTCGAACGCCATCCGCTCGGCCCCGTACTTGAGGTGCCGATAGACGATCTCGGCGGCGAGCTCCTTTTCCGTGACGCCCGGCCGAAGCAGTGCGAGAATCTCGTCGAACACCCGATCGGTGATCGCCTGCGCACGTCGGATCGCGTCGATTTCACCGTCGTCCTTTCGCGCCCGATATCGGACGAGAATGTCGCTCTTTCCGACCCACTCGATGGCGTCGAATCGCTCCTTCAGCGAGGAGGCCCTGGCGACGGTGAGATCGTCCGCCTGGAAGGCGATGGCCTCGTACGGATCGAGGAGTTCTTCCTCCTCCAGGTAGTCGAAGAGGCGATAACCCGGGGTGTGGATCTGAGCCCTGACCACCTCCTCCCTGGCCTGCTCGGTGTAGCGACCGTCGGATACGAAGTGGGCGGCGTCCCCGGCGATCAGGAGCACGCCGTTCGAACCGGAGAATCCGGTCGTCCACCGTATGTCGGGCAGATTGGTGAAGAGTACGGCGTCCAGATCGGACTCCCGAATCCGGTCCTGCAGGGTCTCGATGCGGGATTCCATCGGCTACGAGCTGATGCTGTAGTTTGGTGCCTCCTCCGTGATGTCCACGTCGTGCGGATGGCTTTCTCGCAGCGAGGACTGGGTGATACGCACGAACCGGCTCTCGTCCTGCAGCTCTTTGACGTGGTCGCAGCCCGTATATCCCATGGCTGCACGCAGGCCGCCGACCATCTGGTAGACCACCTCGCTGAGCATACCCTTGTACGGGACCCGTCCTTCGATCCCCTCCGGAACCAGTTTGTTGAGGTCGTCTTCGGCATCCTGGAAGTACCGGTCCTTGCTTCCGTCTGTCATCGCTCCGACGGAGCCCATGCCCCTGTACGTCTTGTACTTTCGGCCTTCGTAGAGGACGGTCTCTCCGGGACTCTCCTCCACTCCGGCGAAGAGGGAGCCGATCATGACTGAGCTCGCCCCGGCAGCGAGTGCCTTGGGGATGTCGCCGGTCTGCCGGATGCCTCCGTCGGCGATGATCGGCACGCCGTGCCGGTCGGCGACCTTCGCGCACTCGAGGATGGCGGTGAGCTGCGGCACGCC
>CAZWHR010000136.1:0-3417 GCA_964633675.1 uncultured archaeon
AGTCCTTGTCGGTGACCGCATCGAAGGTCTCATCGTCGGCCTCCTTCACCACCGGGAGCGGCTTCAGCGACTTCGAAAGAAGGGTCATCTCTTTCGCATAGACCGAGATCTCACCCCGGTTGGTGCGAAAGACGTGGCCCTTGATGCCGAAGATGTCGCCGATGTCCGTCCGTTCCTTGAAGACCTCCTCGTAGAATTCTCCCAGATCGTCCTCCCGGAGAAAGATCTGGATGCGGTCGGTCTCATCCTGGATGTCGATGAACGAAGCTCCGCCCATGACCCGCTTGGCCATCATGCGACCGGCCACCGATACAGTCCACTTCTTCTCCGGATCGTCCGGGTCGTGGGCCTCATCGTCGAACGTATCGAGGATCTCGTCCGCGTGCGCCGTGACCTCCCATTCGTAGGGGTAACAGTCCACCCCCATCTCCTCGAGCTCGCGGCGCTCCTCTCGTCGTCTCAGCTCCTGCTCCGATCGTTCCGGTGCCATGGATGACTCGGTGGTGGATTCTCGGAAAAGTGGTAGGTACGCAAACAAGAACGTACGGCCTGGACCGGGCCGAGACCCGCTGCCGTCTGGCCCATAGCTCGCTCGAAGCTACTCGGCGCTCGCCTGATTCCGGCCATCGCCGCCGGAGGGCTCGTAGCGGGGAAGCGGTTCGATATCCATCTCGATCGGATCGAGTGGATGGTCGACGAGCGAGCGATCGGGCGGATCCTGCTCGCTCGTGCGGAAGGTCTCCGACGCAGCGATCGAGTCGAGAACCGCAAAGCCTTCCACCAGCTCCCCGAACACGGTGTACTGCTTGTCCAGGTTCGGTGCCCCGCCCTCGGTCTGGTAGACCCGACGCGCCTCGGGGTTCAGCGAGAAATCCTCGTTCCCCGTCGCCTTCCGGATCTTGTTGACGACCTGGGCAAGGCCCGCCTTGGTGAATTCTCGCCCGTCCACGATGAAAAACTGGCTGCCGTTCGATCGGCGCTCCGGATTGCGACTGTCCGGCTGCCGCGCCGCCGCCACCGCGCCCCGCTTGTGGTAGTTATCCGGCTGGATCTCAGCGGGCAGAAGATAACCGGGATCGCCGGCGCCGTTATTCCGGATCTCGTCGTCCTTCGTGTAGGGATCGCCGCCCTGGATCATGAACCCCTCGATGATCCGGTGGAACGTCGTTCCGTCGTAGAAATCTTCCGAGACGAGATTCTTAAAGTTCTGCCGGTGGATCGGGGTATCCTCGTAGAGCCGAATGACCATCCGGCCCGCCGACGTATGGATCGCGTAGTAGTTCGTCTCAGGCAGGGTGGAGGGATCGGCTACCTCCCAGGGCTCTAAGGTGTCGGCCGCCGACGGGGCCGGCTGACCGGTCACGTCGCTCGTGGACGTATCGGAGGGGGAGGCCGGTTTAGAGGCCGGACTCGAAGAGGCGGCCTCTTCGGATCCAGAGCCGTTTGAGCCCCCTCCCTGCTGTCCGCCACAGCCGGCCAATACGGACAGGACGAGGGAAAGCGTCAGGATCGCTCCGAGACGTGTATCGAGCCGCGTCATGCCCGAGCAAAGAGCTCGTAGAGAGAATGGGTGGAGGTGACCGGACGGGTCACGAACCCAACATAGAGAGCCGTCAGCTGGCCATCCAGCGTTCGGCCTCGAAGAGCAGTTGACGACGGTGGCGCTGCAGGAGTCGCACGACGACTCTCGCGAGCTGACGCGCCGCCGAGTCCCGGTGATGCGACTGAATCATCGACTCGAGCTGCTCCGCGCTCCGACGCACCGTCTCGATCGCCTCCGAGAGGCCGAACCACCAGGCCGACTCGCTGTTTTCGGAAGGATGGAACTCGTTGAGCCGGGCAGACGACTTCCCCGAGCAGTCCCGAAGCTGACGCCCTTTCTCATCGAGGGCCTCGTTGAGGATGTGGGCGACCTTCCGGAGCTCCTCGACCATACCCTCGAGCTTCTCACGTTGAGCCAGCGAGATGGCCGCCTCCGCAGCCTCGTATTCGCTGGTGAGCGCGTGATTCAACGCCTTCGTCGTCGCCACGACGAACGACTGAAACGCCGTACTGTGATCCTCTGCATCGTCCAGACGATCGAGCAGCATCTGCAGCTCGCCCGCCGGCGTGGAGATGGTAATGTGTGAGAGATCGCCGTCCATGCCATCACCACGCGGAGAGTCTGCAACCGCCACCTCCGTCGTTCGGCCGCGTTCGAACCGGCCCTTCACCGTCTCGTCCCGGGTCGTCGAACCGTTCCGGGACCGGCGTGTCTCGTCGGTTTCCTTCCGTTGCATGCAAGGATCACAGGATGTCGCAGGGTCTACGCAACAGGCCGAGACGCCCCAGAGAGACGTGTCGGCCCTGGCACCACCGTAAGCGATGGGGGCTGATCACAAACTCGCGTACATGAGGATCGGAAACCAGGTTCCAGGCTCCACACCAGCCTCATATAACAGCAAAAACCCCTGTCAACCAGGGGTTTAGAAGACGATTGATCGGGGGAATATATAAACCCGACATGAAATGCCGGGCCGGAAGCGCTTACAACGTCACGTGGATGATGTCCACGGTCGTGGACTCCTCCAGCGATCCGACGTCGATCTCGCCCTGACGGACCTCATCCTCGAAGTTCATCAGGCGGCGAAGGAACAGCTGCTGACTCTTCTCCACCTCCACGAGCACCGAGTTCCGCGAGGAGACCGTCATCGAATTCGTCGCCTGCTGCGGAGTCGAGCCGTCCGTCTGCGCAGCCTGAGAGGTCTCCCCCTCCTCGGTCGTCTGTGCGGCACCGGTCTCATCGGTCGCGGCCTGCGTACCGGTCTCCGCATCCTCCTGGGTGCTCACACTCGTACTCGAGGAAGAGCTCGACGAGGTGCCCTCGTTCACCGTACCACTGGTAGCCGGCAGAATGCGGGCTTCGATCTCGATCGATCCCTCATTCTGCGCGTGCAGCGCCTCGGGGTGAAGCAGGAATAGTCCTACCCCCAGAAAAAACAATATGTTGAGCACCCTCCTCATCGTGAGGCACACGAATCCTTTATGTAACTTCGTGTAGTGAACGTACTTACTGCACGCTTGATCCCTCAGACTGGCCGCTGAACTCCGTCACGTACGATTCGGTGAGTCCGTAGCGCTCGGCCAGCCGCTGCTTGAGCTGGACGACGTTCTGCCGCTCGGTGGAGGGATTGAGAAGCACGCGGTGGAGCTCTCCGTCCGCGTTCGCCACGATCCGGATGTCGACTTGCTCCGCCCGAAGCCGCTGCTGGATGAGTTCTGCCCGGCGCCGGGCGTGCTCTTCGTTCCGATACGCGCCCATCTGAAGTGCATACCGAAACTGCGGCGTCGCCTCCCTCGGCCGTGGCCCCACGACGAACGCGTTGGCCAGCCCGTCCTGATTCCGAATGGTCGAGAGCTCTTCCTGCGCGTCGGTTC
>CAZWHR010000137.1:0-3401 GCA_964633675.1 uncultured archaeon
TCTCCCGGAGGCGGCAGGCGAGGAAGGCCCCGTACTCGGTCGCTTCGAACAGGGCCGCCCGCCCGAACCGCCTGACGACGGTCCCCTCGTGGCTCCGACAGGCGTTGCGAAGCGTCGTCCGCGCGGCCCGCGAGTACGTGACGACCAGCAGCACGGGTGTCCGTGGCGACCCCCCGTGCCTAAAATCTGTGGCCTCACGGCGTCCCGATCTCGAACTCCCGGTCGTCGACACGTGCTATCGGGTGGCCGACACCCTCGGGGCAGCAGACGCCTGCGCCGGGGCCGTCTGCCTCGAACTGCCGCCCCCATCGCCGAATTCCTCCCCCGTGACGCGGGCGACGACCGACGCGACGGCCGCTTGCCGGTCCGAGGTCAGTATCCGTCCATCGTCGAGTGATTTCTATTCGGGTCTCGGAAGGCGTGCTGAAGGGGATGCGTCGTCGGCACTGACGATCACAGTTGTCTGTCGGCGTTCGCTCTTTAAATATAGGGAAAAAGGTAGTTTTTCTATCTTATAATATATAATATAAATAAGTGAGACGTCATTAGCCGCTCGAACTGGAACCGAACGGCACCGATATCGTATCAGATGGTGGCGCTGATATCTCGAATATCGCCACACAAAGTCTTCATTGAGAGGATCGTAGAGACAATTCTCCGATAGTCACTTCGGTATTTTGCCTTTTTAGCGATAAAAACTTTGAATATCAATTTTATAGGCGAAAAATATGGAAGAATAAGTCAATAGATAGAAATCACACAATAATGTAAAAACATTACTTAAAGTAATTATATAAATTAGAAATATTTATAAAAAATCAATTATGTATATAGAATTTATGTCTTTTCGCACAGGGCGCAGCTCGCTCTGTTTCTCTATCCTGCTCCGGACTGCGCGTGCCCGTCGCGCCCTCGTGTTCCCGGCCACCATCATTTATGTTCAGTTGTCTTCAACTGAGCCCAATGACGGAACGAAACGACGAACGTCCCGCGAGCAAGGTCGCCAGGCTGATCGAGGAATACGGGTTCGACGAGTCGTTCGGCGACCGGCTCGAAACCCTCTGGACCGCAGATAGAGAACGGCGGAAGAGCCTCCGTGACCTTGCCGACCTGTTCAATCGTCGGCTCCTCAAGGCGCGGATGACTGGCGCTGGCATGTCGACGCTCGACGGCGAGGTGGACAACATCTACCGCCTCCTGATGGCGGACGACGTGAGTAGCGGGACGCGGGTCGAAACCCGGACCCGTCTCGAGCGAAACGGTATCGACGTTGACCGACTCGAGCGGGATTTCGTCTCGTACCAGGCCATCCGTTCGTACCTGAAAGATTACCGCGACACCGAATACGTCAGAGATGAGCGTGATCGGACGGAGAGCGTCCGCCAGTCCATCCAGCGCTTGCGGTCCCGTCTCCGCTCGGTCACCGAGACGAACCTCACGCAACTGCGGGACACCGGCCGGTTGGTGCTCGGTGACTATCGACTGTTCATCGATGTCGACGTCCTGTGTGAGGATTGTGGGGCTCAGTATGGCATCACCGAACTCCTCGAACGAGGTGGCTGTAACTGTCGCTCCGACTGAGTTCGACACCCGAAAAATAACAAAAATAAGTCTGTTATTTGAACGACGTCGCGCCACCCGGTATTCTCCGTCGATTTCGACACGACGGTAGACGAGAAAGTCGCCGGTCAGATGTCCGTGATCCGCGCGTGACGCTCGTCGACCGCTTGCGCGTCTTCCGGCAGGAGGGCGACGACGAGGTAACGCGGATATTCGCCGATGTAGTCGATCAGGTCCGCGAGTCGTTCGGAGTCTATCGCCTCCAGCGAATCCAGCAGCATGAACGGTACCGACTCGTGGAGGTCGTGGACGCGGTAGCCCGCGAGGGCGAAGATCAGTCCCGTCACCTCCCGTTCCGACTCGCTGAGGTGGTCGATGGTGTCCTCGTAAGTCGTCCCGGCGTCGGTACGTCGGACGACGTGGAGTTCGAACATCGTTTTCTCGACCTTCCGTCGCCCCTCGCGCACTTTCCGCTCGACGCGTTCGATCCAGATCCGGACGAGATTGTCGTAGTCGAGGATGCCGAGTACCGCGTCCATGTGGTCGTTGAACTCCTCGACGGCCTCCCCCTCGATCCGCTTAATCCGGGTCCGGAGGTCGACGAGTTCCTCTCGAATCTCCTCCCGCTGGGACCGCAACTGCGACTCTCGACCGATCTGGTTTTCGACGTCCGCGATCCTATCGTTCACGTCGTCGAGTTCGGATTCGAGTTGTTCCAGTTCGAACTCGAGCTGATTCGCCTCCTTGTGGAGGTCGAGAACGTCGCTGAAGTCTTCCGATTCGAGCGTTTCGATCTCGTCCTCAAGTGCTTCGATTGCCTCGGTCGTCCGTTCACGCTCGTCGCGTCGTTCCTCGAGCGCCTCCTCGCGTTCGTCGATTTCCTCGGTGATCTCCCGGAGTTTTCGTTCGATCCGTTTGCGCCGCTGCTCTTGCTGTTCGTACTCCTGCTGTTCCGTTTTCAGCTCCTCGAGGTCGCTCTCTATGTCACGGACGGTGGCCAACTTCTGCTCCCGCATCGATCGAAGTTGGTCGAACGTCTCCGTGACCTGCTCCCGTTCCACTTCGGATCCACAGGTCCAGCAGACGACCGTCTCCGCTACCAGCTGGTCGGTCAGCGCACCTTGCGAACTGTCCCCGCCCTCCTGCAAGACGTCACCGACCGTTCCTTCGGCCTCGTCGAGCATTCCTTCGTTGAATTGGATAACATCCTGAAGGGCGCTGATCTCGTTCTCGAGTCGGCTTTTCCGATTCCGGAGACGGGTGATTTCCTCTTCCACTTCCTCGTATTCACCCATCGGCACCTCGGCGAGGTCTTCACGTTCCGCCTCTAGCTCACGCCGTTCGGCCCGCAGCGACTCGACGCTCTCCTGCTGGAGTTCGATGTCGGACCGGAGTCGTTCGAGCGTCGACCGCTTCTGACGGAGTTCGTCGAGCTTCTCCTCGAGCTCCCGTTTTTCCTCGCGCGTTTCGGTGACGTCGGCATCCAGCTCCGCTATCTCCGATTCCTTCGCCTCGAGCTTCGCTTCTTTCTCCTCGATCGTCGCCTCGAGGTCGGCTCGGCGCTCCTCGAGCGTCGGCAACTCGTCTTTCAGCGACGCCACCTCGTCGAGCTCCTCGTCGACGCGCGATTTCTCCCGTTCCAGTTGCTCTATCTCGTCGCGGATAGCCTCGGTATCGACCGGACGCATGATCAGCTCGCGGAGGTCCGCACTCTGTGCAACAGCCCGGCGTGCCTCGTTCGATTCCAGCAGGAACGCGAACAGGTCGGCGACGGTCGTGTCCTCGAGATACGGGTCACCCCCCAACTGTACGCTGTTCCCCGCTCGGGTGAGCGTCCGCGT
>CAZWHR010000138.1:0-3333 GCA_964633675.1 uncultured archaeon
GGACTAGAGAACCTCAGAATTCTTAAGAGGGAGAAGACATAGATCTTTCAATCAGCTGCTATAGGCCTCTATTGGGCTGTAGCAGTTTTCTTTTATTTCTTTTTCTGAGAGAGAGTTTAGAGATTTCAGTGATTCTTCTCTCAGCGCTCTGAAATCTTCTCGAACGTAGGGAAGCAGCCAGCTAAATATGCCTGTGCTGTAGAGAGGTAGTACTCCTGGGAAGTTCTGGAAGAACTCCAGCCAGCTTCCTCCTTCCTTCTCGATACCGGAGAAGCTAAGTACCTTGGCGTCCATTATCTGAGTTACAGGTATCTTTCCCTCTCTAAGCGACTCCATTGCATCGGATTTCAGGACACCGCATCCCTCAAGTCTCTCCGGGATCAGGGTGTGCATGTCCATCTCAGGTATCAGAGGAACATTAAAGTGCCTGCTGTAGTCAAATATGCTGTATTTTCTTTCCTTATTGGGAGAGAAAATCTCCCTTAGAGGGTTTCTGAGTTCAAAAAAGCTGTATATTAAGTTGTGGAGCTTCTTGTATCTCCCATGTGTCAGCCGATTCAGCAGAGGAGTGTAGCCTGTCATGTATCCTATACCTCTCCGGACGTCTCTGTCAGCGCTTTTCCTGTAGAATTCCATCAGGATTCTATCCGGTATCTTGAAGTTCGGAGCAAAAGCGTGGGCGGCAGAACACCAGTGAGCCTTCTCCGCCAGCTCCAGCAGTTCTTCTACAGATAGATTGTAGTATGTGGAGCTGTCGTCCAGAGGTAATCCTCCGACTATGAAATGGTAGTCCTCCCTCTCTACAGAGACCTCAACAGAGTTTATCACCGCAGCTCGGTTGCCTGTATGTTCAAAAGCAACATGGGAACCATGGCGATTGAATTCACCTCCCGCAGCCTCCACCTTCTCCTCTAGGGAGTCAAAGAGCTCTGGATCCGTCCTCCAGTGTTCAGTCCTGTTGAATACCACATCAATACCCGAAGGAAGAGCCTCAACAATATCAAGTATGTCGGAAAAATGATTGTGGTCACCGTAATCCCACTCTCCAAGCTCCTTCACCGACTTGTTCGATACTTCCGTGTGCAGGTCATCCACAAAAAGACAGGAATAGTTATATGACAGATTCAACACCTTTTAAAAGGTTTTTGCGCAGTATATCACGGCATCTACCTCAAATTTGGGAGAGGCTTTTAAAACAATTTCTATCTTAGCCACAGAATAGCCGGTTCTAGAAAGAACAGAGGATTGGTCGAAACCTTTAAAAAGTTTTAATTACAGCTAATTATTGCATAATTATGACCGAGTACACCACCATATCCATCCCTAAAGAGCTCTGGGAGAGGGTGGATGATTTCGTTGAAGACACCGGGTTTACCTCCGTTGCAGATTTCAGCAAGCACGTCCTCAGAGATGTCGTATCTGGAGGAGAACTTGACAACGAAGAACTCAGCGAGGAAGAGATTAAGAGAGTTAGGGAAAGACTTGAAAGACTCGGGTATATAGACTAAATCCAAAATTCAAGATCGTAATAATTATATTACAAAAGTTTAGCAAGGTGAACCATCAATGAGCATTATCGAGAAAGCAAAGAACTTCCTAACAGGAGGAGAGGATCAGAAGGTAGTTATAATAGGTGTAGACTGCCTATCAAGACAGATAGTCTTTGACAGGCTCAAAGACGAGATGCCAAACACAAGGAAACTTATGGAGGACGGCACATACGGAAACATAAGGAGTGTCACGCCTCCAATAACAAGCCCTGCCTGGTACTGCATGATGTCCAGCAAGTCTCCAGGGACTCTGGGTGCTTATGGATTCAGACACAGGAAGATCGGTAGCTACACTGACAAATACTTCGCAACCGCAGACAAGATAGACGATGACCGTGCATGGAACATAATCGGAGATCACGGAAAGGAGGTTGGCGTTATCGGGGTTCCGACAACCTTCCCTCCCGAAGAGGTGAACGGCTTTATAGTGACCAGCTTCCTGACGCCAGGAATCGACAGTGACTTTGTAAGGCCCAAGGAGATGAAACAAGAGATACTGGACAGAGCAAAGTTTGACGGAGAGTATTCCAGCAAGGACAACAGCTACATGCTGGATGTGGAGGACTTCAGGTCGGACGACAACGAGAGAATCCTTCATGATATCTTCGAGATGACAGAGAAGAGAGCGAAGATTATGACAGACCTTATGGAGAAGAAGGACTGGGACTTCTTTATGACGGTGTTTATGGGTCCTGACCGGCTCCATCACGGGTTCTGGAAGTACTGGGATGAGAACCATAAGGACTACGAGGAAGGTAACAAGTTCGAAAGCTCGTTTAAGGAGTACTACAGCTTCTTCGACGACCAAGTAGGAAGGATACTTGACAAGACGGACGAAAACACAACGGTAATTATAGTTTCAGATCACGGAGCCAAGCCGATGGACGGATGCATCTGTCTAAACGAGTTCTTGAGAGAAGAAGGACATCTTACCTTGAAAGAAGAACCTGATGAGATGCAGAGGCTTGATGAATCAATGATAGACTGGGAAAACACGGAGGCCTGGGGCTGGGGTGGATACTATGCCAGGCTGTTCCTGAACGTCGAAGGAAGAGAGGAAGACGGACAGGTGTCCGAAGAAGAATACGAGGACAAGCGAGAGGAACTCATTGAGAAGCTTGAGAACCTCAAAGGACCGGACGGAGATGACATCGGTACAAAGGTCATGAAGCCTGAAGAGGTATACGACAATCCAAAGGGAGACTGGCCCGACCTTATGGTGTTCTTCGGAGACCTGGCCTGGAGGAGCTCCGGATCCGTGGGTACAGACTCAATCTACCTCATGGAAAACGACACAGGCCCAGACCACGCAAACCACGACTGGGACGGAGTCTTCATCGCAAACAGACCTGGATCAGAAGGTCTTGGAAGAATATCAGGGATGAATATCAAGGATGTAGCTCCAACAGTTCTCAAGGAGATGGAAATACCTATCCCTGACGACTTTGAAGGAGAACCAATCAAAATCTCGAAGGAGGATTGAGAAATATGGCACTTCCACCACATGGAGGAAAGCTGATAGATAGAACAGTCTCAAACAGAAAGAAGGAAAAACTTCTGGAAGAATCAGAGAATCTGCCTGATATAAAGATAGACGAGGAGACGGTCAAGGACTTGCAGAACATAGCCTATGGAGCATACTCTCCACTAAAGGGATTTATGGATAGGAACAACTTCCTAAAGGTCGTGGAAGACAAGACTCTTGAGGACGGAACTCCATGGACCGTCCCCATAGTCCTGGATGTCTCTCCAGATAAAGCAGAGGAGCTCGAGGAGGAGAAGA
>CAZWHR010000139.1:0-3316 GCA_964633675.1 uncultured archaeon
GACTTTTGCCCCCTCCGCCAACCTGCTTTTTTCCGTTCAGTTTTACTTTTCTTTTCCCATCCAGAATCCTGATTTTGTAGGGTACCCCGTTCACGTTGATGGTCGTCCCGTCGGCGGCGTCGGTCACACGGAACGATGCAGTTGTCTGCTCGTTGGCAATCGGTTGATTGGCGCTGAGCTTGATCTTCTTGAGCTTCAGGTTCCGGTCCACGTCGGGGTTCGGGGAGTTTTTATCTTTTGGCTGGGCCTGAATGGTCACGTTATGTATAAAGGTCCGCTTCCGAACGCCTCCGCCCGGCTTGTTTCGAAACGTTCGATCCGTTCCACGGCCTTTCATCGTTTCGCTGAACTGAAACGTCTTCTTCGGTCCCCGTCGTCTTTTATCTTCAAACTCCTCTTCAAACACCACCTCCTTCTGGTCCGCTTCCACGCTCAGGTTCGCCTCCAGCACGTCCAGGAACATCGGAAGAAGCTCAAGGCCCACCAGATTCGACTGCTTACACCTGAACACAACCAGCTTCAAACCGGTCTCATCGTACTGAAGGGTGTTCGACGGATATTGAAAACGGGGGTTCGGCTGGATCTTGTCTCCTTTCCAGTTGACCAGTCCGTTTCCGAGCGGCCTCGGAGGCGTTGTCCGTCCGATCGCTTTCAGTTTATCGCCCACCCTGAAAAGAATATTTTGGTTGATCGAATCCAGACGTGCGCCGGCCGGGATGTAATCTGGAGACGTTCCGTTTTCCACGATTCTGTCCACGGTCACCACGACAAAGGGTAACTGCCGTTTCACGAGACCGTTCCCTTTTTCGGCTCCGTTCTCCCGGAGCTTCAATTTATACCTGCCGGCTTTGTTGATTGCTACCTGAGCACTTGTATTGCCCGGGGTAAACACACCGTTTCTAACCGTTTTGTTCTTTCCTTTCTTGTTCAGCTTCACAATCTCCCAGCGGTACCCTCTCTTCGGCGCACAGTTCACATCGAACGTCACACCGTTAAACCGGCAGATCCGCGGGACGTTTTTGTTGTTAAACTTCGGATCATCCGGATCGTTGTTGTCATCGACGACCGGTGATCGACCGGTTTCCCCTTTGAGGGTCAGCTCCGGATTTTCGACCGTCACTTCTTCGATCACAGGTTCAGGAACGCATTCACATGTTCCGCCCCGGCCGCCTGTTTTCGGTATACTTATTACCTCCGCCCGGTATTTCACGCTTCCCGGCTCGGTCGGCCTGACCGTGACCAAAAGTCGTCCGGGAGAACGCGTTGTGACACTTTTCTTTTTTCCCGGCCCTCCCGGTCCACTTACCACGTTCATCTTTTTTCCGTCGACACGTGAAATTTTCAACCCGCAACCCGAGGTATCCGTCCCTTCATCGGAGTCAAGGGACGCGTCCAACCTGACCTTGCCGCCCAGACAGACCGGATCCGGTGCGGCCTTGAACGTTAGATCTGTCGTTACTTTGACGATATCCGCATCGCTCCCTCGATCCGAATTGTTTTTCGTGTTCACCACGGTCACCGAAAGAATACCAGATCCGGTACCGGATGGATCAATGTCAAATGTAATCTCCCCTTTCCGGTTGGTGGTCGAGAACGACCCTCCCTCGTTATTGCCTGAATAGAATAGATCACCTCCGTCATACTGGACTTTCCACGTCACGTCCACGATCGGTTGTTCCACGCGATTTCCGTCGCGATCAAGAAAGGTCGCGTCCGCCTTGAATTTGATCTTTCCGCTCTCCTTACAGAACTCCCACGGCATTTCTCCACGTTTATCTCCATCATGTAAAAGCGTTACATTGTCGATGGCAAACAGGGACCCTGCGGAAAGCAAAAACAGTGCTATTGTGATCGATAGCAGTTGTGAGATCTGGTGTCGAGGGGTCTTCGACGTGGTATTCATCATTTGTTTGTTCCTTTTAAGGTTGACTGATTAGAGGTTACAAAAATCACAACGTGTTCCTTTCGTCAAACGCACGAGAATCCCGTCGGTCATCGGTCCGTTCCCGTCTCATTGCTCGTCCTTCAACACGTCTCCGTGCTTTTCCAGAATGCGTTTTCGATATTTTTTCACCCTTTCCACACTTTGTTTGAGCATGCCCCGTTCCTCCCCTTCCGCAATAATGGTGTCCGCGGCCTCAAGAAAATCGCGCAGATATCGCTTTTTCCTCGTTTCACGGAATGCCCAGTAGACAACGGTCAGTGCACTCTGTGAACACCGTCCGTCCACCTTTCCTTCGGCAAGACGTTTCATTAGACGAGCGGACTTCGCATATTTTCCTTTGCTTCGCCAATGTGCCTCGAGAAGGTGTGCTGCTTTTCGCTGAATACTGGCGGTGGGCCCTTCTTCAATCGCTTTCTTCATCGCGGGAATGACCTGCTCATGCTCCGTCGACAGGGACATTTGCCAGCGAGCTTTCAGAAGGAGCTCGTAATATCCCGAACGGCCGGCGATGCCCGCCGAGTTCGGGTCCAGGCAATGTTTTTCTGAATACTCCAGCATCTTCATGCCCACCCGGTATACGTCTTCGTTTTTCTGGAGATACTCCATCAAGCCGGGATGTCCCCCGACCGTTTTCGCAAAGTACAGGGAGGATTCGAACCCGTTAAACGACACCATCGCGTCCGGTCCGTCCTCGTCGAACCTCCCCTCCTCGCTGAGGTACCCCAGCTTCTGGCAGAGCAGGAACATCGGCAGGGCACGTGGGGCCTCCAGTCGACGTTTCATGCGTTTTCCGGCATTGAGTGCGGTGCCGGAATCGACCTGCAGCCGGTCGTAGTCCCGCTGTTCAAGCATGTACGCCAGGAGGTCCGCGGCCGGATCGCTGTACCCCCCGAACACGCCGGTCACCCACTTGAGGTGGTCTTCCAGTCGTTCAATCGGCCAGTCGGCAAACCGTTTCTCAAGCGGCTTCCGGACCCCTTCTAGCTGACGGCGGATTTCGGATATTCGTTTTGAAATCGCCTTTCGTTTCTTTTTTCGGTTTTCTTCGTCAATGGAAGCAATTAGACCGGATTGGAGGCGCTGGACGAACGGTTCCATTTTCTTTTTGAACTTTTGATCCTCTATTTTTGACAGCAGCCTCGACGCGCGGTCCGCATTGCCTGTGATGAGTGCGTGGGTTAACAGGACCCTTGTATCCGGCTGATCGGGCAGCGCGTTCTCAAGAATGGTCGCCACCTCCTCGGGGATTCCCGCGCTGTTTTCGGCCGTGGGGCGGTAGTCCGCGCCGGCGTGCATCATGGTTTCGAGTCGTACGAAATTCTTTGTCAGCCAGTAGGCGGCGGCCTGTTTTTCGAACGCTTCCGGCACGTC
>CAZWHR010000140.1:0-3315 GCA_964633675.1 uncultured archaeon
GGCCGAACGCATCGGCTGCTTCCCGAGGACGGCGTGATCGTCGATGCGGACGTGATTGCCGACTTTCGTGTCCCGGCGGATCACGACGTGGTGTCCGATCTCACACCCCTCGCCGATCCGGACGTCCTCTTCGACGACCGCGAACGATCCGATGGAAACATCCTCACCGATCTCGGCGGAGTCGGCGATGCGGGCGTCCGTCGGTGAAGGGGGAGGAGCCTGATCGTGTCCGGTACTTTGCGTCGAGGACATGGGGCGTGAGTGGGTGTGACTGCAGGGTGACGGAGCGTGTGAGACGACTCGGCGGAAGCGAGTCTCGTCGGCGAGCGGATCATTCGCACCGCAGGCGATGTGTACCTCGCGGGGCCCGCCGCCTCCCGGTACTCAAATCACGCCTACTCGAACGTACTCTGCCGCCCTCATGGATCTCCCACTCCTCGCGCTTCAGGCCGGATCGAGCCCCTCGGGAACCGGTCTGGAATGGATGGTGCTCGCGAGTCTCGCGGTGCCTGCGCTCCTTCTCGTCTGGATTCTCTACTACGGCGGACGGGACGATTCGGTTTATTAGGGGAGCGCGACGCGGTTTAGAAATCGAAGGGCACGAGTCGCCCGCATCGACCCCTATCCCGCTGGTTACGGGGGTCGCTTACGAGAAAACCCGCAGCGGCGGCGCCACTGCGGGTTTCTCGTACTTGTGCTCACCCCGTGGTGAGGGGCTCGGTATGCTGGGCTCGGCGGTTTACTCCGACTGGCCGCTGCCGCTCACGTCGTCCAGGTTGTGCTTGAGCTCGTACTGAGCGTTCTGCTGATACGGGCCGGCATCGACCTGCTCGAGTGTGTTTCGGGCCGCCTGCAGATCGCCCATGTTCTTCTCCGCGACCCCGCGCATGTAGAGCAGGTTCGAGGTCAGCTGCCGGTTGCTCCGATTCACGAGCTCGAGGCCCTGGTTGGCGTGGTCCAGTGACTCCTGCCAGTTGCTCAGGCCGTTGTGTGCTCGGGCGTAGTAGAAGTGGTGCTCCGCCGTCACGTCGATGTACGTTTGGGCGCTGTCCAGGTGGGTGATGCTCTGCTGAAAGTCTTCCTGCTGGAAGGCCTGGTTCGCGCGCTCCAGGAATACCGCCGCCATGTTCGTGCGGGCCTTACCGACGATCGTCTGGTTGTTCTGGCTCTGGGCCTCGTTGATCGCACGCCGATACCACTGCATGGCGAGCTCCGTACTGTCCTGACGCCGCAGCGCGAGAGCCATACCGAAGTAGCTCGGTGCGAAGTTCGGAGCGAACTCGAAGCTCGCCTCGAACTGGTCTTTGGCGGCCTGGTAGCTTTCCTGCTTGATGAGGCTGTTCCCCACGTTGTAGCGGAGCTTGCCCAGGTTGTCCCTCACGTTCTGGAGGAGGTCGTCCTGGCCGGTCTGCTCGGCGAGGTCGACGACGTTCTCCAGGTGCGTGGCTGCCTGCTGCAGGTTGTTGTTGCTCAGCGCCTGCTGAGCGGCCTTGTATTCCTTGGCCAGCTGCTGCTTGGCGTTCGAGTCGTCCTGCCCACGTGCCGCATCCGGAGCGATCGCCCCCACGCCCCATCCGGCGAAGATGAGCGCGACGAGGGCTCGGGCGAATAGCTTCCTGAGAGGCATAGGTCGGTTGATCAATTTTGGTACAATCCCTGACGAACGTCCAGCGGCGGGGTTTTGGCACGGGCGGGAAAGCCCTAACTTCCAACCCTCACGTTTAAGGCGAGATCCGTTCCGCCGGCTTCTCGGGTGAAAACTAGACAGTAAGTAGCTACTCCGATAGCCGGCGTGTGTTTCTGACGACCATCTCGCCGAAAGCCGGCTCGATCTGCGCGTCTCCCTGAGGTTCGCGCGCCCGGCGAGTTGCTCTCGAGATTTCCATCCGTTGCGATCATGAGATTGATCATACCCATGGCCGGCCGCGGGACGCGGGTTCGGCCACACAGCCACGTCACGCCCAAGCCGCTCATCCCCGTGCTGGGCGCCTCGATGGTCGAGCGCATCGTAGAAACGTTCACCGAGCTCTATCCCGATCGGCTCGAGGAAGGCGTGTTCATCCTCGGCCAGGACTTCCCCCAGGAGATCAACGAGGAGCTCGAGCGCATCTGCGCGAAGTACGGCATCGAGGCCCGGTTCGGTCGACAGAACGAAAAGCTGGGCACCGCGCACGCGGTCTACTGCGCCGGTGAGTTGCTGGAGGGGGAGGTGATCACGGTCTTCGCGGACACGCTCTTTTCGATGGACGAGGCCGTCGACTTCGAGGACTACGACGGGATCGCCTGGGTGAAGCGGGTGGACGATCCGAGCCGATTCGGCGTCGTGCTGCGGGAGGACGGCAAGATCACCGACTTCGTGGAAAAACCCGACGAGCCGATCAGCAACGAGGCCGTCATCGGCATCTACTACATCCGCGAGGCCGGCATCCTCAAAGAGGAGATCGAGTACCTGCTCGAGAACGAGGTGGTCGGAAAGGGCGGGGAGTATCAGCTCACCGACGCGATGGACCGGATGCTCAAGCGGGGGAAGGTCTTCACGACGGCCGGGGTGAACGAGTGGCTCGACTGCGGGACCATCCCGGCGCTCATGAACTCGACGCGGACGTACCTCGAAAAGGAGGGGCGCCGCGCCGAGGACGCCGAGGTCACCGATTCGATCATCCGGGAGCCCGTCTACCTGGGGCCCGGTGTCGAGGTCGAAGACTCCGTCGTGGGTCCGTACGTCTCCCTCGAGGAAGGGGCGAACGTCTCGGGTTCGGTGATAACCAACTCGATCGTGTTCGAGGAGGGTGCCGTGGAAGGAGCCGTGCTCGACGATTCGCTCGTGGGCCGACACGGGCGCGTCTCCGAGCGACCGGCCGTCGTCAACGTGGGCGATCACTCCGTCCTCGGTCCACGCGAGTGACCTCGGGCGACGGTCCGGCGTGCAGGAGATCCGATTGCGCATACGGGAACTGAACGGGTAACCGCTGTGGAGCTTTTTCCGGAGGGGGCGCCTAGAAAATTGGGGTGCCGGGCCGTCGAGACCCGGCTCGCCCGGTACGTCCAGAGTCCGCTCGGCGGGGATCGCCTCGATGGGCTGACTCCGCGTCACGAGCTGGAACCCGTGCAGCGGGACCTGGACCGCGTCGCCGAGATGAGCGACGCCCTCGAGTTCGACGATCCGGTTCCGCTCTCCCCGATGATCGACGTCCGGGAGACGGTTCGGCAGGCCGGTCCGGAGGATGCGTTCGTCGGCCCCGATGCGCTCGTCGAGGTGCGCCGGGTGCTCACCGCCGTACGTCGCCTGCACGATTACTTCGATAAGCGGCGCGA
>CAZWHR010000141.1:0-3297 GCA_964633675.1 uncultured archaeon
CCTATATAAATAAAACTAATTAGTAAACAGTTAACTAAATAGTCAACAGAACTGGTGGTTGAATCGATTGATTGAATGGCCTTGTTGACAGAATCGTAAACATTTAAAAAGGGGTGGCCTGTACCCTTGGTGTCGCGGGAAGACCCCTATCAATAACCGGGTTTTGCCCAAGTTTCCGTTGTTCTTGAGGTCGCTTTGCCAAGATTGTGGTTTTTTTACAAAAACTCCTTTTTTCTCCCAAGGTTTTCTGTCTTAATGGAGGGGTGTCGGTGGAAGATATCTACAGAAACAGACGATGTTCTTTTAATTTGAACACACAATAGCAAGAAAACCTATTGACTTTGAAACAAGGTTCTTATTATAATGATTTCCTGAAGATCTCCGCATCGAGTGTTCAAAATTATTGAACTATCATAGCTGCAAAAGATATGCGACAAAAAACATGTTTTGGAAAACAATATATGAGAAGTATGTTTTCAACTAGTCCTTTCCGTTCATCTCTTTAACCAGCCCTTCCATCCTGTCCGCTATCTGCTCTCCTTTTTTTGTAAGCTCTATCAGCTTTTTTCTTCCATCCTGATTGAACTCTATCAGGTTCATGTCATTGAATTCGCTAAGAACCTTTACAGTGTGGGAGTAGGTGCATCCTATCTCTCTCGAAAGTACGGACGCATAGTTCTCCTTGTTCCTCCGCTTAATCTTCAGAAGAAGATGAGAGGGTTTCTCTTGAAGGAAAAATTCGCTTAAATTATTGGTCTCTATATCGTTTTTCATCGTACAGTACAGATAAGCGCACTACTAATATATAACGTTTTGTAGTGCCTCGGTATAATGGTGGTGGAGAATATATATGCTGAAGAAATATTATTTCACGACAGGGGGCCTTCCCATCAGGACTCGCCCTATCTGAATACCTCCCAAATATAAAAGCCTCACTGATAAACTTCATCTTGTCAACAGTATAAGAGATATCTGAGGGTCTTTACTATGGAAATTTCCAAAAAAACCATGAAGAAGCTTTTGAAGGGTGCTGGAGCGGATAAAGCATCTGAAGGAGCTCTAGAAGAGCTTTCTGAAACTCTAGAGCTTTATGCTGGTTACATAACTGAGGAGGCTCTAGAGCTGTCGAAGGAACACAAAAACAGAGCACTTAAGAAGGAAGATATAGAAAAAGCACTGGAGTAGGAAAATGAACGAAGAACTGGTTGAGAAGATAGCTGAAGAATCTGAGATGGATCGTGAAGAGGTCGAAAACGAGATTCAGACTAAGGAAGAGGAATTCTCTGGACTGGTCTCAGAAGAGGGAGCAGCCCACCTTGTGGCAAAGGAGCATGGTGTGGAACTATCCGAGCCCGAGGACCGCGAGCTAAAGGTAGAGAATGTCCTTTCAGGGATGAGCCGTGTAAATTTGAGGGCTCAGGTGGTAGATATAACTCCTGTAAACACCTTTGAGAAGGACGATGGTGAAGAAGGTAGAGTGAGGAATCTAGTCCTAGGTGATGAGACCGGAACTGTCAGAATGTCTCTGTGGAACGACCAGCTAGAGGTAGCGGAAAAGCTATCGGAAGGAGACAACGTTCAGATAAGCAATGCATATTCCCGTGAGGATAACCTGGGAAACCCGGAACTACGGATAGGAGACTCGACTAGACTGAAGAAGATAGAGGATGAAGAGATTCAGTCTGTAAATAAGTCAAGCAACAGTTCAGGAAACCGTAAAAAAGCATATACCTACCAGATAACTGAGCCCGGCTCAAGCTACAAAGTCTCGGGCGAAATTGTAAAGATATACGCTTCCGATCCTTTCTATCAGGTATGCCCTGAATGTAACAACTCTCTTAGAGAGGAAGATGACTACGAGTGCGATGAACACGGGGAAGTTGAGCCCGAATACCGGATAGCCCTGCCAGCAGTACTTGATGATGGATTAGGGAATATTAGATGCGTCTTCTTCAATGACAGAGCCAAGAGAATTCTAGGAGCTGAAGACGTGGAGTTTAAGGGGAACTCGCGGAAGCTAGAGGACTATGCTAAAAAGGCGGTGGGTTCAAGAGTTATAGTGAAAGGAAGAGCACAGGAGAACGACTTTTTTGATAGGATTGAACTCCTGGTAAATGAGGTTGAGCTCCCTGATATCAACGATGCTATAGAGAGAAAGATTAAGGTGATGAAAGATGACTGATGCAGAACTTGAAGATCTTCCGGGCGTAGGTTCAAAGACAGCAGAGAAACTTGAGGAAGCAGGTTACGATAGACTTATGTCTGTTGCAACTATGAGTGCAGCAGATCTGTCTGAAGTAGCGGATTTAGGGGCGAAAACGGCTAATAAGATAATAAGAGCTGCAAGAGACGAGCTTGATCTAGGATTCCAGAAAGGAACGGACAAGATGGAGGAACGGGAAAACATGTCAAAGATAACTCTGGGATCTGACAACTTTGATGAGCTCCTTGATGGAGGGGTAGAGACTCAATGCATAACCGAACTCTACGGAGAGTTTGGATCTGCAAAGACACAGTGCGCCCTTCAGCTAGCGGTGAACGCCCAGCTACCTGAGGAAGAAGGAGGGATAGACAGCGGGGTAGTATTCATAGATACGGAGGATACTTTCGTACCGGAAAGAGTTGAACAGATGGCAGAGTCGAGAGGACTTGACCCTGATGAGGTCCTGGATAACATCTATGTGGCGAGAGCTTTCAACTCAGATCACCAGATTCTTCTCGCAGAGAAGGCTCAAGAGATAATGAAGGACAATGATATAGGTTTGGTTATAGTGGATTCACTAACCTCGCAGTTTAGATCCGACTATGTAGGGAGAGGACAGCTGGCTGAGAGACAGCAGAAGCTCAATAAACACATACACACACTTCAGAGGCTGGCAAATACATTCAATGCCTCTGTTGTAGTAACTAATCAGGTGATGTCCAACCCTGATCAACTATTTGGCGACCCCACCTCTGCAATAGGAGGCCATATTGTAGGACATGCCTCTGCATTTAGAATATACCTTAGGAAAAGCAAGAAAAGCAAAAGAATCGCAAGACTTGTAGATTGCCCCTACTTACCTGAAGGCGAAGCTGTCTTTAAGGTTACTGGCGAGGGCATAGAGGACGGCTGAAAGAGTTAAATTAGACTATGCTGTCGGCACTGACAATTACAAAGTCCCCTACAGATTTTACAGCGCTGAAAGGAATTAAATTTCTTCCTCTATTGTCTTCCTGGAGATTTAGCTCTTCTATATGGGCTGTTGAATCCTTTATCAGAAGATTCATAAGTTCTCCTGTACCTGATACAAAGCT
>CAZWHR010000142.1:0-3294 GCA_964633675.1 uncultured archaeon
AAAGAGGTCGTCGTACTGGTTCATATCCTATTAGTGGTTCCAGCGGAACTACGAGTGTGTATACGCTGTTGGGCCTTGGCCATTATATTCTTTTAAAGGATCGAAAGTAAATCGCTCCATTGCGTTCCTTTCCACAGCACTGTCCCGCCGATTCAAAACCGCTCCCCCATCGAAGCCACTGGCCTAAAAACTCGAAATGGCGATTTTTACGACACAGGCCGCATCGTCCCGGTGCGTGCTGGTGTCGAGTCGCAACGAAGAACCTCTACTCTGGGTGCGATTCTCCAAATCGGGGGTGACTCCATGGTAGCCCCACGGCTTATTCTACGGGATGATTGACATGTTCGAACATTGTTTCGACCCGGGCGCGCTCGGAATCGGCTAATTGGGCGGGGTAGTTCCCGACGAGTATGACAAAATCACCGTTGTGTCTCAGTCTAGCAACGTGAAAAAGCATCCTGATCTGCGTTCCTTTATAGCTAGCCGTCGCTGTGAACCGGTAGTTCGTGACAGTGTTGTTCAAGATTTGTTGGTGTGTTCTGTCAGTTCTCTGGATGTTGGTGATCGAGACGGCAGTGTATTCTTTCTCGATGTTATCCGTGGCTAGTTGTAGTAGCCGCTTGTGGGTGAAGCCGGCTACTGGGTTCAGTTCGTCTCCTTTCAAGGAACGGACTGACGGGGTCGTCACCACGGTGACGCTTGCTAGTGGGTGGTGACCGGGTGAGGTGAGTGTCAATTGTCGGGTGTATACATTCACGTAGCTGTAGACGGAGACCTTGACGACCAGTCCGGACATCCGGCGGGTGCGGTTTTTGACGATCTCCCGGGATTCTGTCAATTCATAGCCCATGTCCGCGACGGTTTGATTGGGGATGGTCCCCGGCGTCGCGCGGATACCGTCCTGTGAATTCCCCACCCCGCTTAACAAGACGAGTAGGATGACGGCCATGACAGGGACACTAATGCCTACCCACTTTTTCACCATCTACCAATCCTCAACGATAATCAACTGAAAAATATACTTCACCAAATATCAATCTCAATAATAGTCCGCGTCTAGAAGGTTGCCTCGTCTGCGCTCGTCCAGCGCGTTCGGATCTATTGGGCGTCTCACGAGTGCTAATTTTGGGTCCGGCCGGTATCCATCATCTGACGACAGCATACATCCGTTCCGTCAGCATTTAGTGAGAGAAATGGACGCCAGATTATGCAACTTATACACGGAATTCGCGCGCGGAGTAACTCCTACCCGTATTGGCGATAGATGAGGGAAATCGATGTATATCACAAACAATAGCATGGAGGATACCTTTTTCTCTGGATTCAATCAGGTGTACTACATTGGATTCAATCCGAAACTTCACTCCCTCCTCTCTCGGTATCTCGGCGATCCACCATCAGTTCAACCCAGTGGGACAGACTCGCAAAACCACCCGACCGTTCTCTCAGAGAAAGCCGGGTCCTCCAGGTACTGGGGCAAAATCACGGCAGGCTAAGACGAGCGGAGTGGTACGTCCAACTCGTGACTGACTCATCAAAACTGGATCGGGTACTTTCATGTTGGCCGGTTATTGCCGTCCTACGTCGAGTGTGGTGGAGGCTCTCTCCGTCACCTGGCTATCTCGATCGATTGTGGATGAACCCTTGGACGTCGAGTTAGTCCCGATGGAAATTTCCGCGATTGATAACCGGACCGGATAATTCATAGGTTTTGAATTGATTTTGGGTGGTAATGGCGGGCAAGGTACTCACGATTGCGAGCGGAAAGGGGGGCGTTGGCAAAACGGTTTCTATCGTGAATCTTGCCGTCGGCCTCCGGATGCAGGACCAATCGGTGGTCCTGGTTGATGGTGATCTCGGCATGCCGAATATCGCGAAATGGTTTGGGGCCGACCGCGAACCGACGCTCCATGATGTGCTCGCGGGGACCACCTCGCTGCATGCTGCGGTGCGACAAGAGGCCGATGGCTTTGCGGTCCTCCCGGGGGATACGGAAATTGACGGGTTTGCTGACGCGGATCCAAGTCAATTTGCGTATGCTGTCGATCGGCTCGCCCAGCAATACGAGTACGTGTTAATTGACACCGGTGGTGGGCTCAGTTACGAAAACGCCCTCCCGCTTGAAATCGCCGATGAGATTCTGCTCGTGACTTCGCCTGATCCCTCGGCGATCAGTGACACCAAACGCACCAAAGGGCTGATCGACCTTATTGAGGGGACTATTCGCGGGGTGATTATTACCAAAGCCAGTGCCGAGGTCGAACCGGCGACCATCGCCGAGCAACTCGATGCGTATGTCTATGGGCTCGTTCCGTTCGACGAAACTGTGGAAGAAAGCGTCGTCAACTGTCAGCCACTCGAGGTTTACGCCCCCGAGACCGATGCCGCCAGCGCTTACCGCTCTATCACCGCCAAACTGCTTGAAGAAGAAGCAATCCGAACCACGCCCACGCCTTAACGGCCCCGGATCGAATCGATTAACCCGCTTTTTCATTCAATAGTCCGAAAGCACCAAAAAGAACTCACTACTCTCCCGTGATTCGCGAGGTGGCGGTTGAATTTGAAACCACGATCGATTCCCGGGACCACCTGGCGCTCAATTTGGCTCAACAATCTTAGCGTAACCGCCTCCTCTCTCAGACCTTCCCGCAATCTACAACAGATAATAATCCTGACGCGCTACGATTTGGTAATCCATCTTCTGGGGATCTCCTAAATCGAGGCCGCCTGTCCGACAAACCCGACCAAGGTTAACTAGAGACATCTCTTCGGGGACTAATGAGATAACTCCGGAGTCCACTGCCTCGTGACTCAACTCGTCGAGTCTCACTTCTCGATACCGTGAACAGGACTGGCTGCCACTGACACATTTGACCTGTCTTGGCATTGGTGACGATTCGTGCGGCAATACGGATCTTCCTATTCGAGGGCTGAGATTTGCGTGGAGTGTTGATGCCGACCTCCATGTTTCCGTCGGATTTCCGAGTGCTCGAACTACCCGTCTTGAATATTGAACTCGGGTTGCGATGATTCTTGCGTTCACATGATCACGGCATCGATTCGCTCTCATCAAAGCATCATGGTTCACAGAGTCTGTAGATCAGAGCTATCCCGCTCTGGTCAAAGCGGGTAAAGCGGGGGCTGCTCGTGATCTCTGTGGTGGTTAGCGGAGTGCTTGGAGCTTTTTCCAGCCGGTCGGGATGGGTGGTGCGCCGTCATATATCCACAGGATGAGGACAAAGCCCGTGAGGTAGAATTCAAACAGTAGGAACGTGTGGCCGTCAGCCAGTATGT
>CAZWHR010000143.1:0-3221 GCA_964633675.1 uncultured archaeon
CTCCGCGAGGAGTTCGGGAGCGCCTGCGACGTCGACCTGCCGGAGCGCCACGTCGTCGGCGACGGGGAACGGACCAGCCTCTGTCACCGCCACCTGCCCGAGCACGACGACCCGGCGACGGCGTTCCGCGAGCGCGGCTACGAGCGATGAGCCCCCGGCGGCTCGGGCTCCGCCTCCTGGACGCCGTCGCCTACGCCCTCGTCGTGACGGCGCTCGCGTTCGCCGGCGGCGCCCTGCTCGGCTTCGCCATCGGCCGTGGCTGGGTCGGGGCGAAGTACGTCCTGTTCGTCGTCGGCTTCCTGACCTTCGGCTACGCCAGCTTCGCGCTCCGGCCGCGCCCGCCCTGGAAGGACGCGGACCCCGCGGAGCCCGGCGACGCCCGGCGCACCGTCGAGGCGACGGTCGCGAACGCCCTCCCACGGGGACTGCGGCTCCCCCCCGACGACCGCGTCGGGATCGGGGGGAAGCTCCTCCTCGCGAGCGTCCTCATCCTGCTCGCCTCCTTCCTCATGGAGACCGTCTTGGGCGTCGTCGCCGCGGGCGGGATCGGCGGGTTCTAGGGGCAGGCTTTACCCGCGCCGGTTCGAAGGTCACGTATGGTCGACGCCGGGGACGACGAGCCCGACTACGCCGAGCGCATCTCGCGAACCGCCGAGGTCGAGCGCGAGGCGTGGGCGGCCACGCTCGAGGACATGGACGCCATGGCCGAGGAACTCGCGGCGGAGGGCTGGGAGACGCTGGCGATCCCGGCCGGCGATACGGCGCCCGAATCCCCCGAGGCCGGCGAGACGGACCACTTCGGGCTCGCCCACGTCGTTCCCGGCGAGGAGGGCGAGCGGTTCGCCGAACTGTTCGAGCCCGGGGCCTTCCCCTCCTACGAGGTCCACCGCGCCGAGGCGGGGAGCCGGTTGTTCCTGGTGACGACGCTGCTCGACCCCGACCGGCGCGTGGCCGTCCTCATCGCGGGCAACTTCGAGATGCGTCACGCCGCGGGGTGCGTGCGCGCCGCCATGGAGCGCGACGAGATGTACACGCACGTCCGGACGCTCGACGGCACCCACCTGGGCTCCTTTCGCCACGACGACTACGAGAAGTTCTTCCCCGACGCCGAGCGCCTCGTCGACTGGCCGTCGACCGAACCGGAGTGAATCTGCTGGGATAGTGGGTCACTGTACCGAACTATCCGGCTCCGCTGAAACCCTCGACGTCTGATATATCCGGGGTGCTGCATACAGAGGGTAAGTTTAGCAAACAAGTTCATTTGCTTCGAAGGTTTTGTGTTGAATCAGCAAAGCGGTTACTGAACTTGAATCAGTCTTAATCGTTTTTCCAAGGAGACTTCACGCTCATACGTGAGATCGAAAATCAATAAGCAAGGGGGTGCTGAAAATCGCTGTGAAGACGATTTTGAGTCGGGTAGAGCTAGCCTGTACCGCCCACTCTCGGAGCAGTCACAGCAGAATTCTACACCCCTCATAAGCAAGTCACCAAAACTCAAATATTTGGACCAGTAAAATTATATCCCGAAACTAAACAACTGCGATCAATTGTACAATTGATGGACTGGAGCGAATTAATTGGATTGGCGGGCACATTTTTAACGTTTGGACTCGCAGCGGACCAATTTTTAACTGAGAGGAATAAAAGGGAGATAGTAAATAGGCTCAAAGAATCACGTCCAATTTATGACTATAACTATATCAATAGTCTATTTTTATATATATTTGATGAAATATACGGGTATAAAGATTCTATTTCAGGTTCTGCTGCAATTCTATGGGCAGCTATTTTGATTGTATACGGGCTTCTGTTCTCGTTCAAACTCATCAGAACAATTTTTGGTTATTCCCTTCCAACACGTTCAGCCTTAGCGGTCACGTTAATGATAGCCGTAGCCTCCACGTTTGCAGTGGTTGGTTTCTTTAATTCCCAGCATTTTATTCGATATAGTAAAAAATTAGAGAAAAAATTTAGAGTATTCGATAATAAAAAGTTGGACGCTCTATTAGTGTTATTAATTGGTGCTGTCGTATTTTCTATCATAACCCCACTGCTTGGATATCTTAATACTTTAGGAAAATTGAAAATATTTGGATTTAGTTTATTTCTACTTATTGGTGGAATAGCGGTTCCTCTTGCTGGAGCCTTTCCATTAAGAATTTTACATTCTATCCCTTTAGATCCAAAGAAGGGGAGAATTAACATAATTATCTCAATTCTGGCTTCAATTGCAGCTGGTCTACTGTATATACTAAGTGTTTCTTACACCTTTGGTTTAGTAGGATTCAATCATACAACTGCGCTTGTTTCAGGACTAACATTAGGGTTTGCTGTCCTGATGTTGCCCTTACTTTTGAATATTTTGAGGAGAATAAGTGTTATTCATCCAGGGAAGGCTATGATTTTTTCAGTACTGTTTGTAATCGCCTTCTCTGGATTTTTTAATGATCCTAGAATAAGGTTTCAGAATGATGTCTTAGTCAGTGGACCTGGAATATTACTATTTCCACTATTCAATATATTCGCTGATACTATATCGTTATTTGAAACCAGGTGGATACTAAAGAAGAGTAAAGGATCCAAACTGCTGTTATTGCTCTCGATGCTTTTGATTGATTTAGTATTGTCTGGGGCTATTTATTTAATATTGCCAATTTTAGTGGGGCAGGATTTGAATGTTATGCTACAAGGCATATTTTTTAAGCAACCAGATCCCTGGATTGGTATCCTATTCTGGAGCACCTATGCTACTTCGCTAATGTATTATTTGTTTCTCACAACAATTTTTACATTAAGTTTAATACAAATCCCATCTTATGTTACAAGAGTCATCAGCGCTAAGTTTTCTATCGAAGAAAATATCAGAAAAAGTCCTATATTGTTCTTATCTTGTATTTCATTTATCATAATAGTTTTTATATTAATGATTTATAGTGTTTTCTTACAACCCATATTAGATATTCTTACTTGGTATGCCATCCGAGATGACGTGTTATATACTATAACTAGTCTGATCTTCTTTTTGGAATTTTAACTGCCGATGTATATCATACTACGAGAATATAACATATTCATAAATAGACAGTTGGAAAATAGACGTGGGCAACTACGAAGATGGCGAACGTGGCCAAGCTAACAAATTTCGAGTTTATTGACTGTTGAATATGCGCGTTGTATTCAGCACGGCCGCTGAAACCTCTCACTGATCAAGGGTTTCAACA